>CANRIJ010000056.1 GCA_947630635.1 uncultured Spirochaetaceae bacterium
TCATAGAGAGCTCTTCATCATAGTAGTCATTTACATACTCGCATCCACCGCATTTTCCATATAGGGGGCAATATCTCTTCTCTTTAGCACTCATAGCCCCATTCTATTCCAAATAGCCAAAAAAATAAGGCACCCTTAAGTGCCTTATCAATTTATATTTTCTCTCTCGAGCTAGACGCTTTTCTCTTCCTTTTTTGTCATATGGTTTCCGCAGTAGCAGCAGAACTCTGCATCTTCAGCTATGAGCTCTCCGCAGTACGGGCATCTCTTCTTTCCAGTCATGACTGCAGCTCTCAGCGCATCTCCAGTTCTTCTCTTGATCTCATGAACGTGCTTCTCCATGAAGGCCTTGTCCATCTTCTTGACAGGGTCATTCTCCTTGTAGTCGCTCTTGAAGAGGTTCTCCCTCATTGCGTAGTACATCAAGAGTCCTACGATTGGCAGAAGCGAAAGTGCAAATGGAAGAGACTCTAGATATCTTCCCTTTAAGAATGAGGAAAGTGCGAAGTAGCTTAAGCCCATCTCTGATAGAATGAAGAGCCCCATTGCAGAAAGATACGAATACCAACTCCACTTAAAAAACCCAACAAACTGAACAAGAGAGAGAGCAAATACAACTGCAGAAGAAATAAGTGCTATCGCATTCATCCCTCCAGAAATCAGGCTATAGGAGAAGACTCCTATTGAAGAAATCATCAATAACGGCAAAACCGCAAACCAATAGGTTTTGTGAAGTCTCAGTGGGGTAAAATTTCTGCTTTCGTACTTTTCCATACACGAAAGATAAGCATGAAAAGCAAAAACGCAAAAAAATTAATCTATCTTCTTTCGACATGCTCCAAAGTCTCTAATATGCTTCTGGTATCGAGGTATTTCTGTAGGTTCTGATAGAGTGAGTCTCGGGCTTTTTCATAGGTTATTCCCCTTCCCTCAAAGGTAACGGCTGGGAGAAATCCTGGAAAGCTTTTATATCTCCTGACTCTTTTTCTGCACTCGCCAAATGGAGAATCCAAAAGAGGTCTCCAAGAGACTGGCTCAAGCCCCATTATCAGCGAATAGCGAGTCATCGCAGTTCCAACCGTCTCAATCTCATCGATCTTATAGTGAAGCGCAACTAAGTAAAGCATCATAATATATGGCAGATTGAATATGAAGGAAGAGGCTTCTTCCCTCTTTTCAAGGGCAACGAGTCTATTTCCCCTATTTGTGTGCGATAGAACTATCGAGTAGTCTCCATCTCTGAAATTTATCCTTCTGTAATATTCTTCAGAAAAGCCATTTGGACTTGTTATCTGGTCCAGTGTCCTCGCACTGTCGTACATAAACTCTAGATGAGTCATGCTAAGGTCCTTAAGCGGTCTCTTCTCCTTTCTCCACTTCATAATTAGATCAAACGAATCCTCTAAAAAGATCTCTCCATTCTCTGTTGATAGAAACTCAATAAGGTCCTCATCTTTATATGAGGTTTTATCAAAGGGCTCAGTAATAATTGCCATAATATCCTCCATATCTAATAGTCAAAAAAAAGCAAAAATGTCTTTTTTTTATGGAGGATGTAAAATTGATTATTAATCAATTTCCTATAATATAAGAAATTAAATATTTATTGTCTTAAGTGGAAATTAGCCCAAGAGAAGTCTGTTGGTCTTCTTGAGATACTTTGCCGGAATAGGCTCATCGAGCCTCCAGATTATATTCATAGGCTCTTCTCCATAGTGCCTTACATATCTTGCCTTTCCCAAGAAGGTATAAGGAGAGGCCTTCTTTGTTATTGGGTCTCTCTTATACTCTCTGACAAAGAGAAGCACATCGGTTTTCAAATTTCTATGATGAATATACCTCTGTCCGGTCTTAGAGCTCTCTCTTAGAGTGCTTTGGCTCTGCCAATGAAAAAGCCTCTCATTTATAGAGTAGTCCTCATAGCGAGTGCTCTCTGAGTAGTCTTTCTCTGATTTATTCAGCGTTATTAAAAAGAGATCGATTTTCTTATCATCAAAATACCTTACTCCCTCTCTCATGCTCTGAGGCTCATTTATATCCATTGAAACCAGAATCTGGTCTCGGCTATAGCTGCAATAGAGATCCAGAGGTGACGAAAATCCCAAATCAACGCTCTTATCGACAAAATCGATCCTGTCGTAGTTATAGCGCAAAAGCTCTATAATCTCACTCAAGAGAGTCGGGCTTTTGATGATTTTATCGATATTTCTCTTGACGCTCTCATTTTCAAAGTCGTCCTCACACCTATCAAATAGAGAGACGTAGAACATCTTGAACATCCTCTTCTCAAGTGGTGATAGGTTATTGAGATTTGCGCTCTTTAGATTAGGAAGAATGCCCAAAAGAAATTTAATCAGCCTCCTTGAGTTGATAGAAGAGAGCCTTATAAAGCCATTCTCCATAGCCCTCTCCAAGGGCTCATCAAAGTCCTGAATAAGACCTGCTCTTACCAATAGGCGCGAAAATGAAGAATAATGATATAAAAGCCTTATATCGATTGAGTAGTAATCTAAGAAGCCCTTTAGGGTAATAGGCTCTCCTCTTTCATCCTCGTAAGACTCTGCCATTCTCAAAAGAGCATTCTTTCCTGAGTATGCCTCTCTGATGTTGTTTAGAATGTACTCCTTAGCCTTCTTCTCAAGCTCTATATAGCATCCCTTAGGAAGAGATGAGACAAAGCCGCCCTTTATCTCCCTCTCAACAGAGTGCGATTGAGAGAACAATAGGGCCTTCAAGCGCTCTTCCCAGTTGTACTTTCTATTTGCCTGTCCAACAAAATCCAGAACAGTAAGGCACTCCTTTCCCTCTGATAGTCTCAGGCCTCTTCCAAGCTGCTGCAAGAAGACTGTAAGTGACTCGGTAGGCCTTAAGAACAAGACTGTATTTACCTCTGGAATATCAACTCCCTCGTTATAGATATCAACTGCGAATATGAATTTGATCTCTCCGCTTTTCAGCCTATTCCTTCCATTTATCCTCTCGTCATGCCTTGAGAGACCAGTAAGAGCAATAGATGGAATGCCACGCGAGGAAAAATAATCTGCCATAAACTCTGCATGCTCTACGCTTACAGAAAATCCAAGCCCTTTAATGCTTTCAACATCGCTTGTGTATTTGATAACCGAGTTGAAAATCAAATCTGCTCTGCGAGAGGATATCTCGCCGCTGAATGCATAGATTCTAGAAAGCTCTGATCTGTCATAGCCGCCGTTTATCCATCTCACATCCCTTAGATCTACGCTATCTGTCACCCCAAAGTACTGAAATGGAGATAAGAGCTTTCTCTCAATTGCCTCTGGAAGCCTTATCTCGGCTGCGATTCTGTTGTCAAAGTACCTAAGAATGCTCTTTCCATCCATTCTCTCAGGAGTTGCAGTAAGTCCAAGAAGCACCTCTGGTCTATAGTACTCCAGAAGCTCCTGATATGAGGGAGAGGCAGCATGGTGAAACTCATCAACTACTATATAATCGTAGTAATCAGGGCTCGTGAGCCTAATAAGCGAGCTTGAATTGAGAGACTGTATTGATATAAAGAGCGCATCTAGTGAGCTGGGCTTGTAGTTGCTGGTAAAGAGCTCTCCGAAATTCTCATCTTTGAGAACAGCCCTGAAAGTATAGAGACTCTGCCTCAGTATCCCCTCTCTATGGGCAACGAATAAGAGTCGCGCTCTTCCTCCTCTGCTTTTCAAAAATCGCTTGAAATCAAAGGCTGATATAACGGTCTTTCCAGTTCCAGTTGCAGCAACGATGAGGTTTCTGTAGTGTCCCCTGACAACTCTCTCTGCCATGAGAGAATCAAGTATCTCCTGTTGGAAGGGATAGGGCCTAAGATCAAAGCCATAGCCCTCATAGGAGATGGATGACTGGCTCTTCTCGCTTAAAAGAGCTCTTCTGAGCTGCTCTTTTCTATCGTCACTATAGCTCTCAAACTCATCCGATGCCCAATAGCTCTCAAAGGTTGCCGCTATCTTGCATATGGTATCTGGAAGGTCCCTTTTTGTTATCTTCAGATTCCATTCCAAGCCGCTGGAGATTGCCGCATTTGATAGGTTAGAGGAGCCTACATAGGATGTTGTAAAACCGCTATTTCTATAGAAGACATAGGTCTTTGCGTGAAGCCTCGTTCTCTTGGTGTCATAGCTGATTTTTATCTCTGTGTTTAAAAGCCTATTTAGCTCCTCTATAGCCTTAAGATCAGTTGCTCCCATATAGGAGGTGGTTATTACCCTGAGTTTGCCACCTCTATCGGTAAAGGACTTAAGCTCGCCTATTATGAGTCTAAGACCACTCCACTTAATAAAGGACACAAGCATATCAATAGAGTCGGAGGTAAGTATCTCCTTCTTGAGCTCGGTGTACATCTGAGGCTCATATAATGCTCCTGTAAAGAGAGAGCTATTTGCTATCGATGTCTCAGGGCGGATAATCTCCCTCTTATCATCAAGGGCATAGATTGTGTTCTTCTTATCAAATAGGGCAAGAAGCTCCTCTGCCCTATCTGAAATATGCATATTCCAAACAATCTCATCGCTATTCTCCACTCCAACAATGCTTGATACTGCTCTATTGGCAAGTTCTATCTGGCTCTTGAGTGTGTCTTCGCCCTTGAGCTTATCAAGCTCTCTCTCCAATAGCGCCTGCACGTATTTTGAGAGTATTCTCGATGCATCCTCAGGGTCTATCGGAGAGGTTGAGACTACTCTCTCCTCCTCTGATAGTCTTTTATCTAGGTCGTTTGTAATAAGCTCTTCGTAGATTCCGTCTTTAAGCATCGAGAATTAAATTCTACCAGGTCAGACTTGATAATATAAGATCATCGAAGAAGAAAGACTCCTCTATTTGTTGAAAGAGATATCCAAGGCATAGGTCATTTCAGATAAAAAAAGAGGCGCTTTTTACTCAGCGCCTCCATATAATCAATAGACTCTCTCTTAGGTTCTGATCTCTCTGTTAAATGGCTTACCAAGCTGAGCCGGTGCCATAGTGTCGTTTCGACTTGTAAAGGAGAGTACGACGACAACAAGCACATATGGAAGCATAACCAAGAGCTCGTATGGGAATGAGATTCCAAGGGATTGAATTCCTGTCTGAAGAGACTGGGCAAATGTAAATAGAAGCGCTCCACCTAGAATTTGGAGAGGATGCCAGTGCCCAAAATATACAAGAGCAACTGCAATAAAGCCTCTGCCTGCAATCATCGTATCAGAGAAGAGTCCCGCCTGGGCTGTCGAGAGAAAGCATCCGGAGATAGATGCAAGCGCAGAGCCAAAAGCCAATGCCTCATACCTGGTTCTATTTACATTGATGCCCATACTATCAGCAGCTCTTGGATGTGTCCCAACGGCTCTTATCTTAAGTCCCCATGGTGTCTTAAAGAGAATAAGCCATGCAACAGGAACAAATATATAGGATAGATATGCAACTATATTGAGGTTGAAGAATATCTCTCCGATATATGTAATCTTCGAAAGAAGGGGAATTGCAAGCTTTGGAATTGTCGGGATGGACTGTGTTCCTCCGACGAACGTCCTAAAGAGTGCTCCAGCAAGTCCCACTCCAAACATCTGAAGACCGATGCCTGCAATACCCTGAGGTGCTCTGAAGGTGACCGTTATCACGCCAAAGAGAAGACCAAGAAGGGCGCCTACGAATGCTGCAACCACATAAGAGAGGACATACCACCACATTGATACTGCCCCACCCTGTCCGATTGTAAATGGAATAAGCATTCCTACAAATGCTCCCATTGCCATGACACCCTCGCAGCCAAGGTTGAAAACACCGGCTCTCTGGTTGAACATCTCTCCAAGCGATGCAAGAAGAAGGGCAACCGAGAAACTCATCGTCATTGATAATAGCTGAACTACGAAATTCATTTAGCGCCTCCCTCTGCTCTATTTTGAGCTATCTCCTCGCGCTCCTTCTTGGTGAGAATGAGCTTTCCGAGATTTCTTCTGATTCTTGCCTGAAGATATGTGTTGCTCATAATCATCTGAGCAGTGACTATTACCAGAATCGTTATACCCTGAATAACATCAACCATGTTTGCGGGGATTCCCATTTGGGAGGCAGCTCTCATGACTCCATATTTCATGAGGCCAAAGAAGAATGCGGCAGGTATGATTCCGAATGGATGCAAGCCGCCAAAGAGGGCAACAACTACTCCGGCAAAGCCATAGCCATTTGTTACACCCTCAATCATTCTCCTATGGACTCCTCCAATCTCTACAGCGCCAGCTAGTCCTGCAAATGCTCCTGAAATCGAGATCGCAAGCGTTACATAGAAAGCGACATTGATTCCTCCATAACGCGCTGCTCTTGCGCCTGAGCCAGCGGCTCTCATCTTATAGCCAAGTGTAGTCTTCCACATCAAGAGCCATACAAGAACTGCTAGTATGAGCGCAAAAATCAAGCCAACGTGAATCGGGGTTCTTCCAATTCTTGAAAGGAAGACTGAAGAAGAAAGGCGCTTTGACATCGGAGTTCCCCCGCCTGCTGGATCCATGTAAATCGTTCTTAGGCAGAGCGAGTAGAGCTGAGCTGCGATATAGTTGAGCATAACCGTGCTCAAGAGCTCAGATACCTTCAGCTTTGCCTTTAGAATTCCAGGAATAAAGCCCCAGAGAGCTCCTCCGAGAATTGCTGCAAGAATCGCAAGTGGAAGGTGAATGAAGATCGGAAGCCCCTCCATAGCAAGGGCAACACCAGTGAAGGCGATTACTCCCATTGCCATCTGTCCTTCGCCTCCGATATTGATTATTCCGGATCTATAGGCGATACAGACACCGAGAGCTACTATACAGAGCGGTATAGCTCTTAAGAGCACTTCTGATATGTGTCCAATGCTTGTCAAAGGCTGGAAGACAATCATATAGAAGGCATCAAGCACATTTGCGCCCACTACAGCAAGCACAATAGCCGAGATTGCAATGGCAATCAAAACGGCCAAAACTGCTACAGAGAGCTTGTAAACAATCTTAAATGAGTTTTCTGTCATTCTTTGACTCCCGCCATCAAAATGCCTAGTTTTGCTCTTGTTGCATCCTTGTGATCAAGAATGTCCTGTATCTGACCCTTGTAGATAACAGCGATTCGATCAGATAGATTCATTATCTCATCGAGCTCCTCTGAAATCAGAAGAATACCGACATTATCTCTCCTCTTTTTCAATAGCTCATTATGTATAAACTGGACTGCGCCCAAATCAAGGCCTCTTGTTGGATAAACAGCAATCAGGAACTTCGGCTCTCGGTCAATCTCACGGGCAAGAATTACCTTCTGTATATTTCCTCCTGATAGAGAACCCGCGGCAATAGAGGTATTGGGACACCTGATGTCAAATTCCTCCTTCAGCCTCTCTGCATTTTTCTGTATATCCTTTGCCTTTACTATGCTCTTTCCTCTTGAGAACTTTTTGTTTGTGCTATCCTTGAGGACAAGATTCTCCTTTATTGAGAACGGAGGAACAATGCCCTCGATGTTTCTCTCCTCAGGAATATATCCCATTCCCCTTTTAATCACATAAGAGGGTCTCTTATTGGAAAATTCATCGCCATAGAACTCAATCTTTCCAGAGTGAACTGGTCTAAGTCCATTTATTGCCTCTGCAAGCTCTCTCTGTCCATTTCCAGAGACACCTGCAAGACCGAGAATCTCTCCTGCTTTGACCTGGAGATTCAAGCCATTAAGGGCAGGAACCTTCATATCAGACATAACTGTGAGATTCTCTATATTCAAGACGACATCCCCATGCATATCCGGCTCTTTGTTCTCTGGCAGCTCAACTTCGTGACCCGTCATCTTTGCCGCGATCTCAGAGGAGGAATAGTCATCTGTATTTCCATTGAATACAACCGCGCCATGGCGCAGAATCGTGACTTTATTCGATAGTGCCTTAACCTCAGCAAGCTTATGGGAGATGAAGATTATAGAGAGCTCGGATGTCATATTCTTCAAAAGCGCTATAAGCTCATCTGTCTCCTGTGGAGTAAGAGCACTTGTCGGCTCATCCAATATCAAAAACTTTGCTCCAAGGCAAAGCGTCTTAACAAGCTCTACTCGCTGCTGCTCGCCAACGGAGAGCTGCCAAATATAGGCATCGGGGTTAACAAGGAGTCCGTAGTGCTCAGATACCTCTACGATTCTCTTTCTGATCTCCTTGAGATCCAGTTTTATTCCCTTCCACGCCTTCTTGTACCCAAGAGCTACATTCTCAGTAACAGTCATATTGGGAACAAGCATATACTGCTGGTGCACCATTCCAAGTCCTGCCTTAAATGCATCATTGGGCCCCTTGAAATGCACCTCTTCGCCATTAATAAGAATTCTTCCCTCATCTGGCTGGTAGAGTCCCATAAGCTGGTTCATAAGAGTTGTCTTTCCAGCTCCGTTCTCTCCAACAAGGGCAAGAACCTCACCCTCACCTACTTCGATTGTAATGTCATCGGAAGCGAGGACTCCGGGAAACCTCTTGGTTATATGCTCCATCTTCAAAGATGTGATCTTCTTAGATTCGCTCTCACTCCTTTTTTTAGCCAAAGAATCCCTATTCATTGATATCCCCTATTATCAAAGCGGGGCATTATCTGCCCCGCTCATTAATCAAACTCAGATCTTGGAGTAATCTACGTCAACGTAATTGGCAAGAGTTCCAGCCTGTGCTGTCATCTGATCAAGTGCCGCGCTGACCTGGCTCTTAATCTCATCTGTCAAGAGAGCCTGTAAAGCAGGATTTGAAGTGTACTCGAAGATAAATCCGCCGTTATTGAAGTTCATTGGAATAACCTCTCCGCCCTTCTTTCCGGCCTTGATGTTATTTACGAGGTCCTTGATAACTGCAGCATAGTTATATGAAGATGCAGCAACTGCCTTTGCCTGTCCAGCTGCTGTATCGAACTGTGCAATGTCCTGTCCAAGCCAGAGAACATCTGGATAGTCAGCTGTAGCTGTGAGAGCTCCGATTGCCTGCTGGGAAGCACCGGTAAGAACATCAGCGCCATTTCCAATCTGCGATACTGCGAACTCGCCAGCCTTGACTGTATCAGAGAAGCTTCCTGTATGAGCAACAAGGATCTTTGCATCTGGATTGACCTTCTTGACTCCCATTACGAAGCCTCTTCCATATCTAGCAGCATCACCACCATCAACTGGTCCAACATAGCCAACGATGTTGTCCTCAGTGATAAGACCTGCGATGATTCCAGAGAGGTATCCTGTTTCCTCACTCTCAGGCATGTATGTGTAGACATTCTCAGGTCCGATGTCGCTTGCAGTTCCATAAGCGAAAACTACATTTGGATAGTCCTCTGCCATCTCAAGAACGAGGTTCTTGTACTGAGCTCCATGAGCGATGATGAGATCGTATCCATCAGCAACAAACTGTCTTGCCATTGAGCCGGCATCTACTGGAGCCTGCTTCTCGGCAACCTGGAATGTGAATGCGCCTGGCATCTCCTCCTGAGCCTGAACAAGACCATCGTA
>CANRIJ010000057.1 GCA_947630635.1 uncultured Spirochaetaceae bacterium
CCTTATCTATTTTTGGAAAGAGCTCAATCACCTTTGAGGCTTTACGCTAGGCTTCTAAGTCTATCTCCTCTTCTTTAGGACAATCTCAAATATATTGTTGCCTGACTCAAGGCCCTTTTTCTCAAAGCGGGTTATAGGACGCCACGAAGAGCGCTCTGAGAAAGAAGAGGATTCATTCTTAAGCGTCTCTACCCTTTCAGCCTCCTCTAATATGCTATTTGCATAGTCATGCCAATCTGTTGCTATGTATATGTAGCCGTCCTCTTTGAGCTTACAAGACAAGAGGGCGAGAAAATCGCTCTTTAGGAGCCTTCTCTTATGATGGCGCTTCTTTGGCCATGGATCTGGGAAGAATATATGAAAGCCAGAGACAGAGGAGTCTGGTATTGCTGTTTTCAAGAGCTCTGATGCATCCCAGCGAATAACCCTGATATTCTCGATTTTCCCATCGCCTATTAGCCTTAGAAGATTTACTATTCCATGAAGATAGACCTCAACAGCCAGGTAGTTTGTATTTGGATTATTTAGAGCTATCTCTGCTGTGGCATCCCCGCTTCCAAAACCTATCTCAATAACAGTATCATTTGAGTTCTCAAAGAGAGACGAGAAGTCTAGCTTCTCGGATTCATTGAAAACCAAGTATTTTCTCTCTTTGGCAATAAGCTCTTTCTCATTCTCTGAAAGCACATTGCCGCGAATGGCGTAGCTCTTTATCTCACGCCTTTCGCTTTTCGCCTCAATCTCCATGATGCGCTCTATAAGAGTACTATCTATCATGCAATTCTCCTCAGCTCTTCCAGAAGAAAGAGCGCTTTGTCCTTAAGAGAAAAACCCTCCGTCTTCAAGTATAAGCGGGTCATGTCATTTGGGTTTAGCGTCACATTTCCACCAGAGAGCCTGATCAGGCTAATGACCTTATCTGGATTGATCATGGAAATTCTGGAGAAGACGATCTCTATTTTATTATTCCTCTCTGAAATCTTCTCTATCCAAAGCCTCTTTGCTATTGCCTTGATCTCGGCAATATACAAAAGACTCTCAACATCATCGGGTATTGTCCCAAATCTATTCTCAAGCTCGCCTCTGAGTCCCTCAAGCTCGCCCTCTCGGTCAACAGAGGCGATTTTCTTGTACATCTCGAATTTTGCCTCTGAGTCTGATATATAGCTATCTGGAATAAAGCCGGTATATTCAAGCTCAAGAAAGACCTCAGGCGGCTTCTCCTTATCGGGAGACTCGATTATATCGATCTCCTCCTCCAAGAGGCGCATATACATATCAAGGCCAACTTTCTCCAAATGCCCCGACTGCTCTTTTCCAAGGATATTTCCTGCTCCTCGTATTTCCATATCCTTCATGGCAACCTTGAATCCAGAGCCCAAACCAGTATTGTCAGAGAGCACTTTAAGCCTTCTAATTGCATCCTCATTCAGAATGCTTCCCTTTGGATAGAGAAGATAGCAGTATGCCTGTCTATCAGAGCGTCCTACCCTGCCCCTGAGCTGATATAGCTGCGAGAGCCCAAATCTATCAGATCGATCGATGATTATCGTATTTACATTTGGAATATCGATTCCATTCTCTATTATTGTGGTGGATACCAAGACCTGAACACCCTCATAGATAAAGCGATGCATCTTATCCTCAAGCTCATCGCTATCCATCTGGCCATGGGCAGCCTCAATAATCAGGGATGGAAGCTCGGCTTGAAGCATCCTCACCACCTCATCAATATCCTCAATTCTATTGTGGAGATAGAAGACCTGTCCTCCTCTCTTAGTCTCCCTTAAAATCGCCTCTTTCACCCTCTCAAGGGAGTACTCCTCAATAAATGTGTCAACTGCCTGCCTCTCTCGTGGGGCCGTTGTCAAAAGCGACATATCCCTTACCTTAAGAAGGGACATATAGAGCGTCCTGGGTATTGGAGTTGCCGATAGCGTGAGGGAGTCAACACTTGTCTTCATCTGCTTTATCTTCTCTTTGTCCCTTACTCCGAAGCGCTGTTCTTCATCGGTTATCAAAAGCCCAAGATCTCTGTATTTAAGGTTCTTATTTAAAAGCTTATGGGTTCCAAAGACTATATCTACCTTCCCATTTTCAAGTCCCAGTATGGTATCCCTCTGCTTTTTATAAGAGACAAAGCGAGTGAGAATGCCCACATTAATCGGAAATGATCCAATACGCCTTAAAAAATTCTCATAGTGCTGCTCTGCAAGAATAACAGTAGGTGCCATGAAAACAACCTGCTTATTCGAGAGTATTGCCTTGAAGGCGGCTCTGAAGGCTATCTCCGTCTTTCCATATCCTACATCCCCGCAAATGAGCCTATCCATTACCTTGGGGGACTCCATGTCCCTCTTAACCTCCTCAATGCACTTAAGCTGGTCGGGAGTCTCTGTAAATGGAAAGGATGCCTCAAACTGGATTTGCCAGTCATTGTCCTTCATAAACTGAAAGCCGCTTGACTTCTCGCGCTCTCTATAGAGTACAACAAGCTCCTTTGCAAGCTTCTCTGCGCTCTCTCTTGCCTTCTCTTTCTTCTTAGTCCAGGATATGGAGCCAATCTTATCGAGCTTCGGGGCCTTAGAATCAGAGCCAATGTATTTCTGGACAAGATTTGCCTGCTCAATGGGAACGTAGAGGAACTCACCGCCATCGTATTTGATCTTTATGTAGTCCCTCTCATTTCCCCTGGCCCTGATTCTCTCTATCTTCTCAAATTGCCCGACGCCGTAGCCCACATGAACTACATAGTCCCCGCTTTTAAGCTCTACAAATGCATCAAGCGGAGAGGATGAGACTCTCTCAATCTGAGCCTTAGAGCGCTCCTTTCTTCTGCCGAATATCTCCTTGTCCATTACAACTAAAAGCTGGATATCGGAAATCTCGAAGCCCGATGAGATATCCATTATCGATATCTCAACATCCTTTTCAGACAAAACCGATAAGAGCCTCTCTCTCTGCACCTCAGCATCAGCTATTACATTGACTCTCCACCCATTATCCCTTAGGTTCTTGATGTCCTCTCGAAAGTACCTTACGTTTCCAAAATAGGAGCGCGATGAGGAGACACGGTAATGAAAATTCTCAGCACTGACAATGTCATAGACTAAAAAGCCGCGCCTGAGTTCTCTCTGAAAATCCTCAAAGGGAAATAAGAGCCTCTCTGGAAGAACTGTATCAACGTTCTTCTTGTAGGCCTCAGAAAAGCGTGCACGAGCCTCCTTTTTAAGAGACTGCCAGCTAGTATTGATTCTCTCTACTGCCGATAGAATGAAATAGTCATCCTCCTTAATTACCTCTTTGAGAGTCGTAAGCTCAAAAGAGCGCTCTTCATCTCTCAAAAGAGGCACATCAACGCTCTTTAGGCTTCTCATGCTCTTCTGAGTCATGGGATCAAAGACGCCTATTTTTCCAACTATGTCAAAATCGGCATAGAGCCTTATGGGATTCTTAAAGGTAAATGGAAAGATATCCATTACCTCGCCCCTAATAGAGAAAGTTCCCTCCTCATAGCAATTCGGAGACTTGTAATATCCAGAGGACGAGAGAGTCGAGGAAAAGAGGGAGAAGTCAAATCTATCTCCCTCCTTAATTGAAAGAGTCATTCCATCTTCATCCAATAGCGAGATCACGGGTGAGGAAAATGACCTCAGAGAGGCAACAATAAGGCCTCTTTTCATCTCTCGTATCCTCTTAATTGCATCTAGTCTCTGGTATTCAAGGGATGTGTCATATTTATCTGAGTAGAGAAGCTTTCCATTTGAGGGAAAGAAGAGAGCCTCGCCGCCATCTATAGAGGATATCTCATCATATGCGCTCTTTGCCCTCTCATCGGTGGGGAAAATCGCAAAGACCCGTCCCTTTGCACTTCTGGAGATCAGATTGGAAAGCATTGATAGCGGATAGTAATCCAGTCCATCTGCCTTTATGACAGCTGGTTCGCCCTTTAAAAACGCCTTGAAAGCAGCGCTTTTCTTAATATACTCTGATACTATATCCTTTAGGGACATATCCGAGAAAATATAATAAAACACAATGAATGATTCAATAAAGAACGATAAAGAGAGATTCGACAGACTCTATGAGTCAGTGCTTGAATGCGGCCTGATAAGCAAAAAAAAGCAGAGCTCAGTCAATAGAAGCATAAAAGAGGATGGCTCCCCGGTAACTGAGGCTGACCTTGAGATCAGCCATATACTAATCGGGAAAATAAGAGAGCTCTTTCCGAATGAATGGATAATAAGCGAAGAGGAAGAGGTCAAGAACAGTGACTTATATAGATATATTTTCGCAATCGATCCAATTGACGGAACCGACGTCTACTCACAGGGACTGCCATCCTATGCAGTCTCTGTTGGGGTTTTAAACAGAGGCCTGGAGCCCGTTGGGGCATTTATTTCATGCCCCAGATTTGGAATTGCAAAAGATGCATTAAACGTTCGACTCGACCCTGATGGAGAGCTATACATAGATGGTGAGATTCTTAGAAAAAGAGAGGAAAAGAACTCATCAATGCAGCTGACTATGGGTTCAAAATGCTTCAAAAACCTCTCTTTCAGCACTTTCAAGGGAAAGGTCAGAACCTTTGGCTCCACTATAATCCACCTTTTATTGCCAGCGATTATGCCATCATTCATAGGAGCCCTCTCAGAGCCATGCTACCTTTGGGATATACTTAGCTCGCATGCTGTTCTAAAGCACCTAGGCATGGATATCTCATACATCAATGGAGAGAAATTCGAATATACAGAGGACTTTGTATTCAAAAGAAAGCGCTTTCTCTACCCAATAATCGCAGCAGATGAACAGAATAGAGAATACCTACAAAGCGTGATAAAGGAGAGGCTCTAGAGCTCTTCGCTTAGAAATTTCTGAAGTGAGTCATAGGCCTTTGTGCCATTCTCTCTCTCAACGACAAAGGTCAGAACCTTCGTTGTAGAGAGAACCTCAATGACATTTATGCCCTCCCATGCAAGCTTTCTGACAGCGAGGTACAGAAGCCCAGGAGTCTCAATGAATGCATTGTCTCTGAATACTATCGTCACTGCAGCGCAATCCTCTACCTCGTTGAGAATCTCACTTCGGTCTATCATGTCATAGACTGTCTCTTTGTATTTATCAGATACAGAGAGCGAGGTCTCCCTGTCGCCAAGGGTGACATTGAGAAAATCGCCCTGCTCTTGAGATATCTGCTCAAATAGACGCGGCAGCTTTTTAAGAAATTTCTCGCTTCTCATAAAGTTGATATCAAAGATATTGGACTTGAGAGATATATGATAATCAAACCTCTTATCGCCTCTGGCAATCGATGTGTTGCGCTTAAGATCCTCTGCATAGCGCCTAATTGCCATTATAATCGAGGCAATGCTGACGCTCTCTCCATAGAGAGCCTCTACCTTGGGCTTTATAAATCTCGCAAGATTTGAAAATGAGATTACCTCATCGATAAGCATCTCTGATATAAAGGGACTTACATCTATTACTTCCTGTACGCAGGAGGAGATTGATCCTAGCATTTTTTGTTATTCCTAAAACATTATGTTATGTTAATAACAAAAATTAGACAATATAATTCTTTTTCCATTTGAGCTAACATAAAAATATGAGATGCCCTAAGTGCCGTAGCTCTAATAACAAGGTCCTTGAGTCCAGAACAAATAGCGATGGATCTCAGATTAGAAGAAGAAGAATGTGCCTAAACTGCAACCATCGCTTCACAAGCTACGAGAGAATCGAGGAGAGACCTATAATCGTAATAAAAAAGGACGGAAGAAGGCAGTCTTTTGACATCTCGAAGGTAGAACGCGGCATCAGGACAAGCATTGAGAAGCTCGATATACCAGAGGCCAAGCTCACCTCAGTACTGAATAGAATAGAAGAGAATGTCCAGAATTGCGCCAGCTCCAACAATACAATAACAAGCAGGGAGGTAGGCGAGCTTACACTAAAGGAGCTCTATGACCTCTCCCCAGTTGCCTATGTAAGGTTTGCATCTGTATATAGGGCCTTCGACAATGTGGGGCAATTTGCAGATGAGATCAGAAAGATAGAGGAGGGAACTAGGCGCCCTACTTGAGATCCTTTGGAACGAATATGCTCTTTATGGACTCTATTGCGTAGTTATCTGTCATGCCCGCAATATAATCAAAGACCATCCTATCTGGACTCTCCCCTTTTTCCTCATACTTATCACGCATCTCCGAGGCATAGTCCATGTAGTCCTCTGCTGTCTGATTGTGGTCTTTCTCAGAGAGTCTTCCGAAGTTTTTAAGAGACTCGTCGATATATCTTAGGTACTGGTATAAATACTCAATAAGCCTGGAAAACTCAGAGTTCTGCTTATCCAAAAACTCAGACCTGTATATATGATTGATATTGAACTCTGAAAGCTCCTCAACAATCTCACCAGTTGATTCTGAGAAAGAGATACCCTCCTCTCCAGATGAGTCGACTATGTCCTTGACAAGGGAGTCTATTATCTCGCTGTTTGTCTCACCCAAATAGCGTCTTACGTTATATGGGAGGTCTCTTTCACTCACAATCTTGAGGCGCTTTGCATCCTCAAAATCCCGTCCAAGGTATGCAATCTTGTCAGAGAGCCTCACCACTGCCCCCTCATAAGTGGCTGGAATAAGAGATTTTCTATCTTCAATACCCTCAAGGTCCCTTGTCTTCAGCGTTGGCCTTATAGAAAAAAGACTCATCTCTCCATTATGCGAGACAATTCCGTCCCTTACTGCATATGAGAGATTAAGGCCCTCTCCGCCATTTGAGAGGAAATCCACGACCCTAAGGGAGTTAAGCTCATGCTGAAAGCCTATATTGAGTCTATCTCTGGAGAGCCTATTGATAACCCTCTCACCCAGATGTCCGAATGGAGCGTGCCCCAGATCATGTCCAACTCCAATTGCCCAGCTAAGCTCACTGTCAAGTCCCAGTTCCTTTGATATTGTCGCGGCTATTGTGGCAACATGCAGCACGTGCTCCATTCTTGTGCATATATGATCATTTGATGGGGCAAAGAAGACCTGTGTCTTATGCTTGAGACGTCTAAAAGCCAAAGAGTGGATAATAGCAGTGGTATCCCTGAAATAGATTCCTCTCCCATCCTCCTCCCTATCTCTCTTTCTTTTTTGCATCTCAGGAGCATTCGCATTTGAAACAATAATCTTTGATGCCATGACATAAATATTAGCATATTAATGCCTTTATACCCTTAAGCGCTTTTGCTAAACTCTAAGAGTGGTATACGTACTTCCTATAATCGCCCTTCTCCTCTCATTTCTGTCATTCTTGTCATCAGTGAGATTTCTATTCTCAAGGCAGGGCTTTATATGGGTAATACCAATACTTCTGTCATTAGTCCTCTCCTATGAGAATCTGACCACGCTATTATATGTCGGAGAATATATAGAGAGCATGGATACCTCCTATACTCTCTCATCGATAATTCCGTTTCTGATCTCATTCCTATGGTATATTGCTATAATCGTCTTCCATTTCACACTTAAAAACACAACAAGCGAGAACAAATACAAGAACGAAAGCATAAAAAACAGAAATGAGGCGCTATACCTCGAGAAATTCGAGAGAAGACAGGCAAAACGCGAAAAGAAGAGAAGAGAGGAGAGCGAAATACTTCCACCAGAGAAGCCTGAGATAAAAGAGTTCAAAGACAGGGATTTTGAGTAGGAATATACAGCATCAGGCTCTTTTTTGATATCATCCCAATATGGGAAATATAGGCCGAAATCTAATCTTCATGGGCTTAAAACACTCTGGTAAGACGACATTCTCAAAGAGAATAGCTGAGCGTCTCTTTATGAGACATGTCGATCTTGATGAGGAGATCGAGAGAAAAAACGGCACTCTCAAAGTAAGAGATATATACAGAGCGATTGGGAAAGAGGCCTTTGACGAGCTTCAGGAAAAGAGTCTTTCAGAGATTCTTGAAAATGACGAGAGATTAGTCATATCCCTTGGCGGAGGAGCATCGGACTCCCCCACTCTTATGAGAATTGCCAAAGAAAGAGGCTATTCTATCTACCTCTACAGAAGAGAAGAGGATTTAATTGATGTAATACTCCGTCATGGCCTTCCGGCATTTCTGGATAGTGATGACCCAAGAGGCTCTTTCAGCAAAATATTCTCAAGACGAGACAGAATATACAGAGAGAATGCCGACCTTATCATCGACCTTGGGCCCTATAGAGACAAAGACGAGACAGAGGAGCTTATATTTCAGAGGCTAAAGGAGGAATTTAATGGGATCTAGCACCTTCGGCAGATTATTTACCTTCACGACATTTGGCGAGTCACATGGAGAGGCGCTGGGAGTCATTGTCGAAGGCTTTCCCAGCCGAATCAAGATCGATGAGGAGATGATTCAGAAATATCTCGACAGGCGCCGCCCAGGCTCTTCTAGCCTCTCGACAAAGAGAGACGAAAAAGACAGAGTCAGGATTCTCAGCGGCACCTATAAGGGCCTTACAACGGGGCATCCTATAATGATGATGATAGAAAATGAGAACATGAGGTCATCTGACTACAGCGAGCTTGAGAGAGTCTATAGGCCATCGCATGCTGACTATACATACGAGGCAAAATACAAAATCAGGGACCCGAGAGGCGGCGGACGCTCAAGCGGAAGAGAGACGGCCTCCCGCGTCATGGCTGGAGCCTTGGCGATGGAAGCCCTCAAAGAGAAGAATATAACCCTCTCATCGGCTATCGTCGGAGTCGGGGGCACAGTTTTGGATAACTACTCATGGGAACCACCCTTCGAAGGCCCGCTATTTGCTCCAAAAAGCGATAAAACAGAAAAAATGCTTGATGAGATCGAGAGGGCAAGAAGGGACTCTGACTCAGTAGGCTCTATCGTCGAATGCCACATACAGGGTGTTCCAAAGGGTCTTGGAGACCCTGTCTTCCACAAGCTCGACGCACTTCTTGCCATGGCTGTTATGTCAATTGGCGGTGTAAAGGCCGTTGAATTTGGAAGCGGTTTCAAGGCATCTGGAATGAGGGGCTCTGAAAACAACGACCAGATGGATAAAAACGGCTTTATCACAAATAACGCCGGCGGAATAATCGGAGGAATATCAACTGGAGAGGAGATTGTCCTAAGAGCCTATTTTAAGCCGACCCCATCGATTGCGAAAGCGCAAAAGACAATAGATATAGATGGAAAGGAAGTAAATCTTGAGATCAAGGGCAGACACGATCCGATAATCGGCATAAGGGCACTTGTGGTAGTAGAATCTATGGCAGCATCAGTAATACTGGATGAGCTCTTGATTCAGAGGGCCTACGAGAATTTCTAGCTCAGTCCTCTAGCACATTGAGCTCTTTTGGATAATCCTGCTGGGTAAAGGCCTTGAACTGCAGCCTGGCCTGGGCCATCAGCATCTCAGAGCCAAAGTGAAGGGTGCATCCCTTTTCTGCTGCATCCTTCAGAAACT
>CANRIJ010000058.1 GCA_947630635.1 uncultured Spirochaetaceae bacterium
CTAGTGCAATATAAGAGCGTTCTACCGAGTCCCCAATAAGACTATAGAGGCCCTTTTTATCCTCCTCTGGGATAGATAGGGCCTCTATTTTACTGCCAAGCCTAAAAATAACATTTTCAGAGAGCCTCTTTGCATCTATAGGAAGGCTATTTTCAGAAATTGCGCTCTCTTCCCATTTGAAAAATGCCTTAATTTCCTCTTCTAAGAGGGGCTCTACTATCTCCAAGGCCCTCTTTCGTGTCTTCCCAGTATAGCCTAGCTCTTCTGGGGAAATTGCAGATAGCGATGAGTCGACATCATTTGGATATGAGAAATCAAGAACACACTTACCAGAGAAATAGTCTTTGTCCTTACCCTCGATAGTTTTATAGACACTCTTGGAAAGCGATATCACCGCATCGGCTTTTGATGCTTTCTCAAGCCTCTCCTCATAGCCGATTATGTGAACTCCAGGATATGAGAGAAAGTCCTTTTTTGTGTCCCTGAGAGTCATGTAGACCTCACGGCCCGCCTTTATAAGTCTCGATGAGAGCTCCCTCGCCTCCCTTGAGGAGCCGATGATGAGAATGCTCTTGTACTTATTCAGATACGAAAAGGCAATATCCACCCTCTCCTGATCAAGCTCTGAGGAGAGCCCCATAGAAAGAACGCGCCTGCCGAAGGCAAGAGCCATATTAAAGAGCTTTCTTAGCTCTGGAGAGGACGTTCCAGCCCTGCTTGATAAGGCACTTGCTCTCTTAAGCTGCGATATTATGGCCTCCTCTCCATAGAGCGGGGAGATAAGACCCGTTGATAGGAGAAAGAGATGCCTAATAGCATCCTCATTAGACAAAAATGACATATCGCACTTGGAGAGAATAGGACTGAGGGAAAGAGACCTCAAAACTCTCTCAGGTTTTGCCTCTCCAAGAATATAGACCTCTGCCCTATCACAGGTATTGAAGGAAATAGACGAGAGGCCCTCCTCTCTCTTGATTTTGAGCATGGCTCTCTTGGACCTATTCATAGCCAGATCCTCGATAATAGAACTGTATTTTTCCGGACTCTTCGTGAAATCAACTGAGATAAGATTGAGCTTCATATCACATCTCGTATGTAAACTTGAAAAATGGACTGATCGTATTAAAAGAAGAGGTATCCATGGAGACCCCGAGAGCTGCCTGCAAACTCGAATACGATGCCTTTAGATAGATACTGAGAGTGCCGTTTTGCGCCTTAAAGTCAAAGAAGCGATGCTCCCTCTCAAGATATCCAACTCCCAGATCCAGCCCCGCATTTGGCAAAAACTGAAAATCAAGCTCGCCTGCTATCTCGATATAGGAGACCACAGGGCGATTTGAGAATCCAGAGTATGTCAAAGAGGCCCTGGGCTTGACAATCATCAAGTCCCCATTCTTATCGAATCTATTGCCCTCAGCTGCAATAGAGATCGTTGTCGACTCTCCTATTCCCAGCCAACTGAACTCAAGATATCCACTCTGAAGACTGAATATCTCTCCAATAGTCGCACCAAGGGAGAAGTTTCGCATATAAAACAGAACACCAACCCCAATAGAGAATCTCTCACGCCCAGTATATCTATCAAATGGGGAGAACCACGCGTTTGCAATGGCATCCCACAGATTATCAACCTCACGAGCCGACCTGACCATGGAGTTTCCCCCCTTTAGATTCGCTCCAATTGAGAAGTATGGAAACGCATATCCAAAATCAACCTCTATATCTACGTTTGAGTAGATGTTAAATAGAGGCTGATTGCTGCTAAATGAGAGCGCTCTATCCTCAAACGAAGAGCCAAACATTATCGAAAGAGAGACATATCTTGAGAGAAACGAGAGCGTCGTCTGATCATAGTGCTCCTGGAGCCACCCCAGATTCTCCTCTCTCAGAATATCGAAATTGATATTATCAAGGGACTTGAATGATACAAGAAAGGCCCCCTCATTCTCCCTAAGGGGAAGAGCTGCTGGGTTTGAAAAGATGTCCTGGAAATCGCCATAGTATGCAACCGAGGTAAAGGGCGAATTCTCCACGAGCGAAAACGATGTGACACTCTCTATATCTGAAAAGGCGGGAAGAGAAAAGAAGAGAGAGAAAAGCAGAATAGCAAGAAGCCTTTTCATGGCTCAATAATAGCAGAAAAGAGAGTCCTAGGTGTACAATCAAAGAGTGGGTAAGGTCTTCATGCACATAGATCTAGATGCGTTCTTTGCCTCTGTAGAGATCCTAGACAACCCAAAGCTTAGAAGTGTTCCTCTTATAATCGGCACCAAAGGGGAGCGCTCTGTGGTATCAACTGCAAGCTATGAGGCAAGAAAGTACGGCGTACACTCGGCCATGCCAATGAAGAGCGCCCTGCGCCTCTGCCCAAATGCAACTGTAATAAAGCCAAGAATGAAGCGATATCATGAGAAATCAAATGAGGTTATGGCCATAATCTCCTCATTTGCCCCAGGCTTTCAGCAGGCATCAATTGATGAGGCCTTTCTGGACTTCTCTGGCATGGAAAGACTCTATCCCCTTCCGGGAAAGGCTGCAAAAGGTCTTAAAGAGAGAATAAAAAGCGAGTGTGGAATAACCTGCTCAATTGGAGTTGCCCAGTCCAAGTTCATCGCAAAGATGGCAAGTGACTACCATAAGCCAGATGGACTTACCATCGTTCCTCCCAACAGAGAGGAGGAGTTTGTGGACAAGGTGGGACTCTTTAGGCTCTGGGGTGTGGGAAAGAGCATGCAAGAAGCTCTTAAATCACACTCGATAAACTCCATGGAAACGCTGAGAAAGTATCCCCAGAAGACACTTGAGGGCTTTTTCGGGAAATCTGCCGCCGCTTACCTATATAACGCCTCAAGAGGAATAGACCCCGGAGCTTTTCAGGAGGCAAAGACGCACTCTATATCCGCAGAAAGAACCTTTCGCTATGACATCTACGACTGGGAGACGCTTGAGTACTTTCTCTTAGAGCTCTCTGAGGAGATATTCTACAAGAGCCTGGATGAGCACATGGTGGCAAGGACTGTGGGAATAAAGATCAGATACGGGGACTTCTCCACCTACACCATCCAGGAGACACCAAAAGACCAGGGCATCTACTCTTCAGATGACGTATATAGACTCGCAAAGAGACTCTTGAAAAGAAAGGACATCTATAGAGGGGTCAGACTCATCGGGGTCTTTATCTCCTCTCTATACAGAGGGGATGAGATTGAGCAGAGAGATCTCTTTTCTGAGGACAAGGAGAAAAGGAGAAGACTCGAGAAGGAGATATTAAGTCTCTCGAAGAAGGGAGACTATGTCATGAGAGCGCGTAGGCTTGACAAGAAACCTTGAGGGGGCCAAATGATATTTGGTAAAATCCCTCTATGCTGAATATATGCCTCGTAGAGCCAGAAATACCGCAAAATACGGGAAATATAGCAAGAACGGCTGCCGCAACAGGGACAACTCTCCACTTAGTGCATCCCCTGGGATTCTCAATTGATGAAAAGGCAGTAAGGCATGCAGGCCTCGATTACTGGAAGGATGTGAAGATCATTGAGCATGAGAGCAAAGAGAGATTCTATGATTTTATAAAGGACAAGAACTTCTCTCTTTACACTACGAAGGCTCAAAAGCTCTATACAGAGGAAGACTATAAGAAAGAGGGAGACTGGTACCTTGTCTTTGGAAAGGAGAGCAAGGGCCTTGATGAAGAGCGCCTCTTAGAGTTCAGAGATCACGCAGTGCGCATTCCCATGATTGGAGAGACAAGAAGCCTGAATCTATCAAAAGCGGTGAGTATCGGAGTCTACGAATGGTATAGGCAAAATGACTTCAAAGGGTTCAAAATCATAGGTGAGCTCCATAGGCTCAAATGGGAATAGATATGGACGATAAAATCAGATTGGCAGTCGTAGGATGCGGCAACATGGGAGCCTCCATTATAAGGGCTCTTTCCAAGAAGGAGAGATACTCGATAATCGCAGTTGACAGCGATGAGAAGAAGCTGAAGATGCTATCTGGTGAGATAGAGAATCTTGAGACGCATTTATCGGCAAAAGAGATAGAGAATGCCGATATCGTGCTCATTGCAGTCAAGCCACAGGCACTAGATGAGCTCTATCCCATACTCTCAGAGCTTGAGAGCGAGATATTCATCTCAATTGTGGCAGGAATTCCAATGGACTCGCTTTCTAAGAACCTTGGAAGAATCCACAAGGTCGCCCGCTTCATGCCAAACCTCGCAGCAGAGTGCAAGAAGGCAGTAACTGCCGTCTGCCACACTGGCAACTTCTTAGAGGAGGAGCTGAGC
This sequence comes from uncultured Spirochaetaceae bacterium, assembly GCA_947630635.1. Taxonomy (GTDB): domain Bacteria; phylum Spirochaetota; class Spirochaetia; order Sphaerochaetales; family Sphaerochaetaceae; genus Ornithospirochaeta. The sequence goes on from CANRIJ010000058.1 coordinate 4,292, forward strand.
GTTGTCATGGATATTGCCTCCTCTATCGGCAGCGTATATTTAATAGACGAGAAGATGTTCAATGCCTTTACCGGGATATCCGGCTCAGGAATTGCATATGCCCTGGAGACCATGCACTATATTGCCCTCGGCGGCGTAAAAGAGGGAATACCATACCCAATGGCACTAAATATCGTAAGAGATACCTTTGAGAGCGCAGCTCAGCTTCAAAGGCACCTCGAGAGTGAGCCAATGAGCATAGTAACCAGAATAACCAGTGCAGCCGGCACTACTATCGAGGGCATTAAGGCCCTTGAAGAGGGAGGCTTTGGAAATACCCTGATGAATGCAGTTGAGGCAACAAGCAAGAGGTCAAAAGAGATCGAAGAGAAATACGGGAGATAAAAAATGATAGATTTAAAAGAACTCAAAGAGAGAGAAGGCGAAATTAGAAAGAACATAGAGGATAGGTTCATGAAGGTGGATCTTGATAAGATCCTAGCCGATCAGGAGAAGAGAAGCCGACTTCTATCAGAGACAGAGGATCTCAGGGCAAAGAAGAACGAGAATGCCAAGAAGATGAAGGGCAAACTCGAGAGCACTGAGAGAGCAAGGCTCATTGAAGAGGGAAAGAGCATCAAAGAAGAGCTACAAAAAAAGGAAGCAGAGCTTGAGGAGGTCGATAAAGAGTTCAAGAGTGAGGCAATGACCATTCCAAACTATGCCTCAAAGGATGCTCCTATTGGGAAAGAGGACAAAGACAGCCTTGCAATTAAGTTCTTCATGGAGCCGACAAAGTTCCCCTTCAAGGCAAAGGACCATGTAGAGCTGGGAGAGATGAAAGACCTCATAGACTTTGAAAAGGGCGCAAAGGTCAGTGGCCAGAAGTTCTACTATCTGAAAAATAGGCTTGTAGTGCTTCAGATGGCACTTGAGAGATACGCACTAGACATTGTCATGAAGCACGGCTTCACGCCATTTATCACACCGGATATCGCAAGAGAGGAGATTCTTAGCGGAATCGGCTTCAATCCAAGAGGCGAAGAGAGCAACATCTATACCATTGAAGACACAGGAACCTGCCTTGTGGGAACTGCCGAGATAACACTTGGCGGCTACTACTCAGACACCATTTTCAATAAGAGCGACCTACCTATTAAGATGACGGGTCTATCGCACTGCTTCAGAAGAGAGGCAGGAGGTGCAGGACAGTATTCAAAGGGCCTCTATAGAGTCCACCAATTCTCAAAACTCGAGATGTTCATATACTGTCTGCCCGAGGAGAGCGAGAAGTACCATGAGGAGATACTGAAAATTGAAGAGGAGATCTTCCAGGGCCTGAAGATTCCATATAGGATTGTCGATACCGCAACAGGAGATCTCGGTGCCCCGGCATACAGAAAATTCGACATTGAGGCATGGATGCCCGGACGCGGAGAAGAAGGCGAATATGGAGAGGTGACCTCCACCTCCAACTGCACTGACTATCAGGCAAGGAACCTCAATATCAGATACAAGGACGATGATGGAAAGACAAAGTTCGTGCATATGCTCAACGGAACGGCAGTTGCCCTCTCAAGAGCAGTCATCGCCGTAATGGAGAACTACCAAGAAGAGGATGGCTCAATTAGGGTTCCTGATGCGCTAATCCCCTACACTGGATTTGACAAGATTGGGTAATGCTATGTCTAAAGCGCTATTAACTGACTTCTATGAGCTTACGATGATGCAGGGCTATTACCTTGAAAGGCACAATAGCCAGGTCATCTTCGACATGTTCTACAGGACTAACCCCTTCTCAGGCGGCTATGCCATATTCGCCGGACTCGAGGACCTCTTGAACAAGATCGTGGACCTCTCATTTGATGAAAGCGACATCAAGTACCTCGAATCGCTGAAAAAGTTCGACATGAGGTTTCTTGACTACCTCAGATCCTATAAATTCGAAGGCGACATCTACGCAGTGGAGGAGGGAACACCTGTATTTCCCGGAGAGCCACTGATTAGAATCGAAACCAACCTCATAGACGCTCAGCTAATCGAGTCGCTGCTCTTAAACACAGTCAACTTCCAGACTCTTATTGCAACAAAGGCATCAAGAATGAAAATTGCGACCAAGGGCAATGGACAGATTATGGAGTTTGGACTGAGAAGAGCACAGGGCGAGGATGGCGCCCTCTCTGCATCGCGCGCATCCTTTATAGGAGGGGCTAAATCAACCTCCAATACCCTTGCGGGGAAGGTCTTCAATATTCCGGTCTCGGGAACAATGGCCCACTCATGGATTATGAGCTATGAAAGCGAGGTAGAGGCATTCAGAAAATTCGCAGAGATCTACCCCGATAACTCAATATTCCTAATCGACACCTATGATACCCTGGGCTCAGGCATTGACGCTGCGATTATCGTCGGAAAGGAGATGAAGAGAAAAGGCAGGCCAATTGGAGTCAGAATAGACTCAGGCGACCTCTCCTACCTTACCAAGGCAATTAGAAAGAAGCTAGATGAGAACGGACTTGAGGATGCTAAGATCTGCGTATCAAACGACCTTACAGAGGAGGTTATTCTGACTCTTGTAAACGACCAAGCTCCGATTGACAGCTGGGGTATTGGCACAAACCTGGTAACAGGAGGCAATCAAGCTGCCCTCAACGGTGTCTATAAGCTTGCCGCAATCGAGACCGAAGATGGCCTAAGGCCCTGCATGAAGGTATCAAATAGCTTTGAAAAGACGACAAATCCAGGAAGAAAGCAGGTCTATAGGTTCTTCGATTCTCAGCACTCGCCACTTGGAGACCTGATTGCGCTTGAAAGCGAAGAGATAAGAGAGGGCGAGGACTATGTCTTCTATCATCCATTTAGCAGAGAAGACCAATTTCTAATGAGAAAGGAAGACTACTCCACTATCGAGCCGCTCCTAGTCAAGAAGATCGATAAGGGAAAGCGAACTGAAAAAGAGCGCAGCCTCACGGAGATTCAGAGCTTCTCAGAAAGATACCTAGGAGAGCTCCACCGCTCATATAAGAGGCAGATCAATCCCCATATCTATAAGGTATCTCTATCAGAGAGGCTCAGAGAGCTAAAGACCGAGCTTATATTCGAGACAAGGGAAAAAGAGGATAAAATGAAGAGGCACTAGGCCTCTTCATCTATTTTCCATTCTTGGCATAGCGTCATAAAATCCGTCTTCTGCAGATTCACCTGCTTTTTCTTCACTTCCTCAACAAAGGCCTCTTTGTCAAAATAAGGCTTCCACTTAGTGGGAGTATTCTTTCCTGCAATGCGCCTAATAGAGAGCGCCTTCGTATAGAATCGATTCATTCCCATGCATTCGCTTTTGTCCTCGATTATCGAAAGCTTCCCTGGAAAGAGAACCGCAAGAGCTTTGGAGATTACAATCGAGTAGCCAAAGAGAAAGCACCTCACTCCAAAATCCATTGCCTGGTAATAGTCGCCGGAGATGAGAATGTCATAGGATTTCAGGCGCTGAAAGAGTGCCCTATCATAGAGGCCAATCTCCATAACAGGGTAAAGTGTAAGCCTTGGCTCCTCACTCTCTAAATTCGGCATGAATGGCAGCGGGTCCACCTCGCGCCCCGAGATTCTGGGAACTCTTAGGGTTGGACTTACTTCCCCATCTGATGAGAGCATAACTGGAGAGACTACAACGGGATGCTCTCTCATCTCCATTATCTCTATAAGCTTCTCGCCATCAAATGCAATAAGCTGCATATCGCTTCTAACTGCCAGAAAATAGGTTGAGTAGCATTCATTTGCAAGCACGTTTATGTACTCGCCAGTTGTAACAGGACTCTTGAATACGATAAAGGTAGCGTCAGGAAAATCCCTCTGAAGCGGCTCTTCCTCAAGCCTTGCCTCTGTTAAGAGCACATTCACCGACAGGTTCAGGTTCTTTGTATACCACTCAAGCTGAGAAATTAGATCCTCTTTTGTCCCGATATCCAAGAGTCCTATAGAGAGCTGGTCCTGCCTATATAGGGAGTTGATTCTTCTTCCTAGATCCTGCTTTCTGTAGATAATCCTATATGAGCTCACTATTCACCACTCTCTTCTATGATAACAGCATCTTCGGGCCTAAAGACAACGCCTTTCTTATCAAGACCTAGAATGGATGCTATCTCGCTCTTTTTGTGCCCCTTGATCTTCTCAAGCTCAGATGAGCTATATGAAGTCACTCCTTTCATAAAGGCCTTGCCACCGGTTTTAACCTCTACCACATCTCCCCTCTGAAACTCGCCCTCAATCTCGACAATTCCTGATGGCAGAAGGCTCTTATGCCCATTTAAGAGCGCTCTCTCTGCGCCCTCATCGACAATAAGAGAGCCCTCGGCATAGGCATTTAGTATCCATCTCATTCGCTGAGACTTTCGCTTTAGAGGGGCAATATAGGTTCCGACATCCTCTCCATCTAGTATGCGTGTCAGAAAGCCATCTTCCCACCCGCTTGAGATAACAGTGATGCAACCCCCATTCTGGGCAATCTTCGCCGCCTGCAATTTGCTCTTCATGCCACCTGTGGAGAATTCGCCTTTAGTGCCTCTTGCCCACTTCATTGCCTCATCAAGGTCCTCTACCTCACTCACAAGCCTTGCGCCCTTATTTGGATCTCCGTCATAGAGTCCGTCGATATCGGTAAGAAGCACCAAAAGGTCTGCATCGGTTTTCGAGGCAATGTATGCACTGAGCCTATCATTGTCGCCAAAGACATTTCCTATCTCATTGGTAGAGACAACGTCATTTTCATTGAAGATTGGAACAACCCCTAAGGCAAGAAGAGTTGCCACTGCGCTCTGGAGATTCTTGAATGAGGATCTGTTATTGAGAACATTTCGAGTAATCAAGAGCTGAGCGACAAGAAGATTGTGCTTTTTAAAGGCCTCAGAGTAGGCATTCATCAAAATCGGGTTTCCAATTGCAGCAAAGGCCTGTCTTAGGGGAATGTGCCTCACAGGGTTCTTATGCATCAATTTCTTTGCTCCAAGGCCTACGGCTCCGGATGAGACAAGAAGAA
>CANRIJ010000059.1 GCA_947630635.1 uncultured Spirochaetaceae bacterium
CCTACTGGCAGAGTATTACAACAGGCTTGATGCTTTGCTTCTTTATTCTTCTGCAGAGTGTTGTCCTCGACTACAGAAAGAAGAGAGCAGGAGGTGCATCTCTTAAGAAGGCTAAGGAGGAAAAGAGCGTTAAAGCTCCGATACTCACCTAAAGCCTTGGCTTAGAAAATAAAATGGGGCCCCTCTTGGAGCCCCAATTTTTATGCATTTGCCTATTTTATACGTAGCCCTGTGCAAGCATTGCTCTTGCTACCTTCATGAATCCCGCGATATTCGCTCCATCAATGAAGTTGTCTTTATCTGAGTATTTCTCAGCTGCCTCTGACATGTTCTTGTAGATGCCCTTCATTATGTTCTTGAGCTCCTCATCGACCCTTTCTCTTGTCCAAGTGAGTCTTGCGCTGTTCTGAGCCATCTCGAGACCTGATACAGCAACGCCGCCTGCGTTTGCAGCCTTTGAAGGAGCAAGAAGAACATGGGAATCCAGAAACAGCTTCTCTGACTCTGCAGAGCATGGCATATTAGCCCCTTCTCCGATGTACTTTACTCCATTCTTGATGAGGTTTTCTGCGTCTTTCTTGATGATCTCGTTCTGGGTTGCGCATGGGAAGGCATAGTCAGCCTTGATATCCCAAATTGGATTGGCCTCGTCGCTTGATCTAGGGATGTATTCGACCTTGTATTTATCTGCGTACTCCTTGATTCTTCCTCTCTTTACGTTTTTGAGGATCTTCACGTACTCGAGCTTCTCTTTTGAGATTCCATCTGGGTCGTAGATCATGCCAGATGAGTCAGAGAGTGTAACAGCTTTGCCGCCAAGCTCGTTAATCTTCTCGACTGTGTACTGAGCAACATTTCCGGATCCTGATACGATTGAGGTAGAGCCTTCGATTGACATGTGCCTATCTCTTAGAATTGCCTCTGTTAGGTATACCAGCCCATATCCTGTGGCCTCTGGCCTAATTAGAGATCCGCCAAAATCGAGGCCCTTTCCGGTTAAGATTCCAACTGACTCATTTCTGATTCTCTTATACTGTCCATACATGAAGCCGACTTCTCTGGCTCCGACTCCGATGTCTCCAGCAGGAACATCTGTATCTTGTCCAATATGCCTATAGAGTTCTGTCATGAATGACTGGCAGAATCTCATTACCTCGTTGTCGCTCTTTCCCTTCGGATCGAAATCAGAGCCCCCCTTTCCGCCTCCCATTGGCAGACCTGTGAGGCTGTTTTTGAATACCTGCTCAAAAGCAAGGAACTTCATGATGGATAGGTTTACAGAGGGGTGGAGTCTGAGGCCTCCCTTATATGGTCCAATAGCACTGGACATCTGGACTCTAAAGCCTCTGTTGATTTGGAGGCGCCCCTCATCATCTGTCCATGGGACACGGAAGATGACTGCTCTCTCAGGCTCAGTCATTCTCTCGAGAATCTTATGGTAGGTTATCTCGGGAATCTCATCGATTATCTTGTCAATCGACATCAATACATTCTTAACTGCTTGCTGAAACTCTCTCTGATCGGGGTCTCTCTTAAGCACCATTTCATACACGCGTTCTGTCTCGCTATGCATCTTATTCTCCTTAATTTTCGATAATACAAAAAATGGAGTCTTAAGAAAAAGGGTTTAAGCCCCTTTTTGATACGTCTTTTTTCACTTTTCAGAAAAACCACAGAAAAACCACGTCTTTTCATGTGTGCTATTCTATATACAAGGAGAAGGATGTAAATGATTGAGAAAGAAGTCTTGAAGAAGGCGATTGAAGAGGCTAAGAGGACTATGAAGGAAGGAGTGGGAGGTCCATTTGGCGCTGCGATTATAGACCCCGATGGAAAGGTGTATGTCTCCTCCAATACAGTGCTTGGCTCTCATGATCCTACGGCTCATGCAGAGGTAAATGAAATTAGAAAGGCATGCGAGGATAAGAAAACCCACGATTTGACTGGCTGTGTCTTATATACGACTTGCTATCCATGTCCGATGTGTCTGGCCAGTGCCATCTGGGCAAATATAAAAGAAGTCTGGTATGGAGCGAGTGCAGAGGATGCTGCAGCAATTGGCTTTAGGGATGATTACATCTACAAATACATAGAGGGGCATTGCACTGATAAGGGAGTTTTGGCCCTTAATGAGGTTGATGACCCCAGTGGGTGCAAAGAGCTCTTTAAGATATATGAGGATGAGAAGAGAGAGATGTATTAGCTCTCATAGTAGTCTTATTTTGACTTCAAGTTCTATTGATTATTTGGCATTGAAAGGGGCTCCGAGTAAAGCGGAGCCCCTTTTGCTTATTTTTTAGCTGTCTTTGCTGGAGCCTTGGCTGTTTTAGGAGGCTCAGCCTTTTTTGCTGTGGTCTTTGATGCCTCTGATGCCTTAGGAGCAGCTTTGGCTGCAGCCTTGGCTTCCTTTTGGGCTGCGGCTTTCTTTTTGTCGTCGGCCTTCTTGGAGGAGGATGCTTCCTTTGCTCTGAACTTACCGGTCTTGCTTTGGACTGTCATTGAGGATTTCTGGTTCTCAGTGATTGTCTTGGCATACTCCATAGCCTCTTTCTGAGTGTTGAAGATCTTTGTGATCTTGACGTTTCCAGCGCCCTTGACTGCCCATTGGTCGCCGTGTTTTACAACATACTGATCCTTTCCCATTTTATTTCTCCTCGATCAATAGATCTGCAAATGCCTTTAATACTTCGTCTCCCTCAGACCCAGATAGAACCTTCTTTGCAAGGACCTTTCCAAGCTGTACACCCTCTTGGTCAAATGAATTGAGGTTCCACAGGAAGCCCTGGAACATTACCTTGTTCTCAAAGTGGGAAAGAAGCGCTCCGAGGGCCTTTGGATCAAGCTCTTCTCCATATATGAGTGAGCTTGGCCTCTCACCGTCGAATTCCTTATTTGGGTTCTCGTCGTCTTTTCCTAGTGCAAAAGCGACTATCTGCGCCGATAAGTTGGCGTTTAGCTTCTTCTGGCTTGTAGATCCGGAGGTTACTATATCCTTCTTCTGCTGAGACTTTTTAAATCCAATGAACTGAAGCGGTATGATATCTGTTCCCTGATGCAGTAGCTGATAAAAGCTATGCTGGCCATTTGTGCCAGGCTCGCCAAAGATAACGGGTCCTGTTGGATATTCAACTTTCTCTCCGAATCTATTCACATGCTTTCCATTTGATTCCATATCAAGCTGCTGCAAGTGAGCCGGGAATCTTGAGAGTGCCTCTGAGTATGGAAGGATGGCCGTTGACGGGTAGCCAAGAACGTTTCTGAGGTATACACCGATAAGTGCATCCATCATTGCTCCGTTCTTCTTGATGTCCTTCTCATTTGAGAGCACATCCTCTTCGTGAGCGCCCTCTAAGAGGGACTTAAAGGTATCAAAGCCATATGCAATGGATATTATTACAGCACCTACTGCGCTTGTTGATGAGTATCTTCCGCCGATGTAGTCATCGATGAAGAAGCTTGTCAGCATTGAGGAGTCCTTTGCAAGTGGACTTGTCTTGCTTGTTACAGCCACCATGTGCTTTGATGCGTCAAATCCCTTGATTGGGCTTTTCTTTAGCTTATCTAGAACAAGGTCTCTATTTGTGAGCGTCTCTTGAGTTGTTCCGGATTTTGATACAAGCACGAAAAGGGTAGTCTCCAAATCTAGCTCTTCGAGTACTTTAGCGGCATCATCGGGGTCTACATTTGATATGAAGTAGGGTTTGATAATCTCGATTTTATTGGCCTCAGCCCATCCCTTGAGTGCTATGGAGAGTGCCCTAGGACCAAGGTCTGAGCCTCCGATTCCAATCTGGCAGACAGATTTGAAGCACTTTCCAGTTGAGCCTTTGATCTCTCCGCTTCTGACTTTCTCAGAGAAATCCTTTGTCTTACTGAGCTCGCCTTTGTAGAATTCCTCTTTATCCTCGCCGTCTTTCTCTATCTTGGAGGAGAGTACATTTCCTCTTGTCAGGTGGTGAAGGACAAGGCGGTTTTCGCCGGTGTTCATGACTTCTCCGCCTAGAAGCGCTCTGTATTTCTCAATAAGGTGTGCCTCTTCTGATAGCTTTTGGAGTGTGTCTATGATCCTCTCGTCAACTGGCTCTGCGGCATATACGTACTTAAGGCCTCCTCCAAGCTTTATCGAAGACTCTTTTATCCTCTTAGCAGATAGAAGCTCCTTGAGGCAGGGCTTTTTCTCTTCTTTGAGTTCTTTAAATGCTTTTAGACTATCAAGATTTTCGTATTTCATTCTTTTACCTCCGGTATGCGCGAGTTAAATGATTCGAGAAGGTCTTCTTTGGTCATGCCCTCCCTAAGAATTACAAATATAGTGTCATCACCTGCCACAGATCCGAGAATCTCTGGAAGCGATAGCACATCCAAGGCAAAGCCAACGCTGTTGGCGTGTCCTGGACGGGTTTTTATTACTCCGAAGTTCCCGGAGAACTCTATTGATATGATTCCTCTCCTTACATCCTGGATGTAGCTTCTCTCAAGCTCTGATACAAGCTCTTTTTCTGGAAGTGCGTAGTAATACCCAGACCATCCGTCTGATATCTTTCCGACTTTCAGCATCTTGAGGTCTCTTGATAGAGTTGCCTGAGTCACCTTGAAGCCCTCTTTCTCTAGAAGTTCCAGGAGAGTATCCTGGTTGTCAATCTTGTTGTTCTTAATCAGTGTTTTCAAGGCCGTAAGTCTACTTGGTCTCTCTTTCATTTTCCTTCCTACTGAATTTGTATATTTATGCAATTTTTATTATAGAGCATTCAACTTTGAGCTCAAGAAAATAAAGCGCTAGCCTTTAAAAAGGGAAACAACAATACTAAAATTTTCGCTATGGGAATTGTTGTTTTCTCACTTTGCATCATTGCCTTCTTTTTATTTGCAGTTGTTATGCTTTTTGTCCTCGAGGCAAAGGTTAAGAGTAAGTCTCTTGCCGAGAGGGATATCAGCGAGTATAGAGAGCTAACGGTTGAGAGAATGAACCATGCAATTGAGAGAGATCCCTCTATAAAGGAGAGGATAGAGGCTATGTACGATGGCTCATTCTCCTCAATGAAGAGTGTCAACAGGGAGCTTGATAGCCTCTTGGGTGAAAACATATCGGATATTGAGAAGAGGGCAGAGAGATCGTACATCTCCTCTGGCATGAAGAGGAGTGAGGCATGAAGAGGCTAATTTCTCTTATTATTGCTTTCTTTGCACTGATGCCTCTCTTTTCTATAGCAAATGCGAAAATTGATATAGATGTTGAGTCCAATGGGCTGATACACGTCAGTAATTCAATTGTTCTCGATGAGGGGCAGGGCTCTGATACCTTTAGGTGGGCCATCCCTACAAAATATATGGATGACTTAGAGGAGTGGGATACCTGGGATGTATCGATTTCAGATATCTCCTCAAGTTATGAGTATGAGATTACAAGTGAGAAGGATGAGATTGTTCTCTTCTTTCCTTCGGTGACTCCAGGAGTTCCAATCGAGTTCAAATATGATATAAATCCAGGAGCCGCACGCTTTGAATATGATGACCTCTACGTCGTGCTTGTAGGTCCCCAAGAATCCCTCATTGACAGTGTTGAATATACTGTGCATCTCTTTGCTCCCGCAGGAAGAGGAAATGTTCTTGTTACTAAGACAAGCGGAGAGATGGGCGTTAAGAATCTTGATTTCTCTATGGATGATGAGGGCATAAATATAGAGGGAAGCGCAGAGAATATATTCTTTGGCGGAAAGCTCTCTCTGAGAATAGCAATGCCAAGCGGATGGTATTCATATAGGGAGCGAGAAAAAGACTATACAGTGCTGGCAGCTTCGATAAGCATAGGCTTAGCGTTTATTCTCATCGTCTTGGGCTTTATATATCGATATTTTGGCGATAGGGAGGAGGCTCCTGTCGATACAAATGGAGCCCTTCCAAAGGCAAGCCCTTTTGACTCTCTTCTGCTGAATTCAAAGAATGCAGACAATGAGAGCATTTTTCTCTCCTATCTTTTCTACTGGGCATATAGGGGCAATATAGAAATTGAGAAGGACGAGGAGCGAATATTCATCGAATTCAGGGAGAGGCCTAATTGGTCGTCTGATTTTGAGAAGCGAATATTTGATATTCTTTTCTCTGGCAATGTGAGAATTGGCGGAAAGAGCCTGGTATCAAAGCCACAGGGACTCGAGATTAAGAAATCAATCGATTTCTACAGAGAAGACTACTCTAGAAACAGAAAGCTCTTTGATAGAAAGAGCGAGATACTGAAGAATGCGATACTGATTTCGGGATTTGCTATTGCGCTTGTTGGCGGACTCTTCTCAACGGGATTCAATTTCGGCACTCTTACGATAATCTCTGCAGTCAGCATAGTTGCCCTCTATCTTATAAGCTCTTTCTGCGGAAAGCTCTGGATTAATAGCAGGGACAAGGCAAAGGGCATAGTCAAGATAAGGCTTGGGATATTCCCTGTTATAAGCTACCTCTTTTTAGGCGGTGTATTCATTTATTCATGCGGAGTCTTCCTGCTAAGGTTCTGGGCAACAATCTACTCGATTTTGATTATATTGATGATCTTCCTTGTGACTTTCGTTTTTAGATCAAATGAGAGGCTGAAGGACGTCTATAGAGAGTCCAAAGAGGCTTTCTCTGAGTTCGAAGAGATGATCAAGAGCGCGGACCTTGTTGAATATGAGATGAGATTGGAGGTCAATCACGATTTTTTCTATGAGGGTCTTCCATATGCGATAATCCTCTCTCTTGATAAGGAGTGGGTCGGGAAGTTCTCTTCAATGAAGTTCTATCCCTATGAGTTCATAAAGGTTAAAGCATCGGAATACTCATCTATTGAAGCCCTGTTTCAGCGTCTACGTTTTATGGTGCGCGATGCAGAGATAATCGGAGGCAGGTGATTTGGATAGGAACCTGATCTCGCTATTAGTATCCTTTCTCTATGTAATAGTCGTTATAGTATCAGCATGCCTTGTCTCTAGGTTTACTCGTATTAAGCCGATAAACGTGAGAAAGAGCGTCCATATACTCGTCTCTTTTTGGGTCTTCGCTCTTATATATGGAATGGATAATCCTCTATACATGGCAATTGGTCCATTCGTCTTTATTGTGATTAACTCATGCATAGTCTATTCGGGCTTTGGCAGAATACTAGGCGAGAGGAAGAAGATCTTCAGTGGGCTTGTCTTCTATCCTTTTTCGCTGATGCTGATTGTCGCAGGCTACGCAGCAGGGTGGCTGAGCTTATTCTCTGTAATGATCTCTATACTTTCGATGGGATTGGGAGATGGGCTTGCTGCCATGGTTGGCTACAATATCGGATCCTATTTTCCTCGTCTCTCTTTTAAGATGTACGGAAGATACACGAAGACGCTCTTTGGCACTCTTACTATGTTCTTTGTGACCTTTATGATAGCCTTCTTTTTCCCAATTAGATGGTATTTATCGCTCGTGATTGCACTTGTTGCCACACTCTCTGAGCTTTTAGTCCCACCGCTTTTTGACAATCTAAGCGTTCCTCTTTTTACAGCTATCGCTTCAGAGCTTTTAATAAGGATATCATGGTAAAGTGATATCCTTATTTGCCCTTCTCGATGATAAGATTCTCCTTCTTCCAATTTATCTGAGGCTCATTATATGGGGGATTACTATCTTGGCATTTGTGCTTCTCTCATTATGGAGAAGATGGCTTAGAGTCTCTGGATTGATTGCGGCCTCAATAATCGGAGTGCTTATTCTCTTCATGGGAGGCTATTCTGCGTTTGCTTTTTTGGCATTCTTCTTCGTGCTTGGATCTCTCTTATCTAGGCTATCGAATACAGAGAATAGCAGAAGAGACAGAAGGGGAAGGGATGCGCTTCAGGTATTGTCCAATAGTGCCCCGGGCCTTCTCTTTTTGTTTGTTTATTTTTTCACGGGGGCAAAGAGCGCGGCGTTAATAGCATTTGCATCATCTATTTCAGAGGATATGGCCGACACTTTCTCAAGCTCTTTTGGGCCTCTGTCAAATGAGATGCCGAGATCCATCGTTACATTTACTCCAGTACCTAAGGGAATCTCAGGTGGAGTCACTGCGCTTGGAACGCTTATGGCATTTCTGGGCTCTGCGCTTATAGGACTTTTGTATATAGCAATCTATGAGCTTACATGGACTAGTTTTCTGATAATCCTCTTTACTGGGTTCTTCGGCTCTGTGCTTGATAGTCTCATGGGTGGCACTATACAGGTTCAATACAGAAGAAAGGATGGGGCTCTTACTGAAGAGAGCTCCACTGATGGAGAGGAGAATAGCAAGGTTCGTGGCATTTGCCTTGTCACCAATGATACTGTCAACTTCCTGTCGTCATTGATTTCCTCTCTCTTGGCTTTCGTAGTGTCTTATGCCTTGGCTCTTTAATAAGGATCTCGATTGTTTTTAGAGTTTTCTGCCAGAGGCTTTTATAGTAGAGACTTATTCCGTACTTCTTTTGAGTATATCCAAGTAACTTTATAGATAAATGTTCGGTTTCTGCTTTTTTGTGAAGTAGACGACAAGCTTCCAAGTTTCTCTAGATTTCCGATGGCTTTTGAAGCCGTGTTATATGCTGGATTGAGGTCTATGGCTGTGTTTTTGATGTTTTATTGGGCTATTTTCTGAGCAGATGAAAACTGACAGAGCATTTTTAGAGCCTATTTTGAGCTATTTAATGAGGTTTTCGTTCTCATTATGGAGATTGCTTAATTCAATTATTGTCTCTTTTGCATCAGTGGAAAATTTTATTATTGCTTCGAGAAAGAATTTGATTCATTCTTCAAATTTGCCTTTGAGTCTTACCTAATTCATTCCCTCGTAGTATTCAGTCGATTTCTCTTAAGGAAGCAGGAGATATAGAATGCCGGATTTGTCAGCATCCCTTTATCGATTGGAAATAGGCTAATCAATGGTTTTCCTATTCTTCCATTGCCATTGAGAAATAGGTGGATGGCCTAAAATTGATCTTTAAGAAGAGTGCCCTATTGTCTCTTTGGCAGTTAATTCATATCCATTTGGAATTGAAGCCTCGCTTTTTTTTGCGTGGGATTTCGGATGCTTACTGATAATGGGTTTATTGAAATGGGCCGATCTTATTCGGCCCAGTTGATCAGTCTTTTCTGTAAGGTGTTTCACTAAGAGGAAGCTCCTGTCTGAATTTTCCGTCCCGTCTGTAGTATGCAAGGGCGAGGGCAGGGGCAGTTGGAATCATGCATAGCTCACCGCAGCCCTTTGCTCCAAGAGA
>CANRIJ010000060.1 GCA_947630635.1 uncultured Spirochaetaceae bacterium
GCTCTGCATCTAATAGAGTTGCATATTTAAGCTTCAGAAACCCCGATTGCCTTACAGAGGATGCCAAAAAGAGGCTCACAGCTCTAAAAAACACAAATGATGGCTTCTTGATTGCCGAGAAAGACCTTGAGACAAGGGGGCCTGGAGACTTTGCCGGAGTAAGGCAATCGGGGTTTCTGAAGCTTAAATATGCAACTCTATTAGATGCAGAGCTAATTGAGAATACGCGCTATGAGGCAGAGAGGATACTAGAGGATGACAAGGGCCTCATAAAAGCAGAGAATTCAGAAATAAGAGAATACCTGGCAAAAAGCGACAGCTGAAAATATAGGAGGATGAGTATGCCAACAAGAGAAGAAGCCCTGGCGCTATGGAAGAAATACAACAAATCAGAGAGCCTATACCACCATGCCCTATCAGTTGAGGCTGTGATGAGAGAATATGCAAGAAAGCTCTCAGAAGATGAGGATTATTGGGGCATCGTTGGACTCTTGCATGACATAGACTGGGAGATGTGGCCTGAAGAGCACTGCAAGAAGGCACCTGAGCTTTTAAAAGAGATAGGCGCGGATGATGATATGATTCACGCAATCTGCTCACATGGTTATGGTCTCACCGTCGACATAAAGCCCGAAAAAGAGATGGAGAAGGTTCTATATACCATCGATGAGCTAACTGGACTCGTAAACGCAACAGCCCTTATGAGACCCGAGAAGATGAAGAGCATATCAGTCAAGTCAGTAAAGAAGAAATGGTCTAGCCCCTCCTTTGCAGCCGGCGTTAATAGGTCTGTCATCTCAAAGGGAGCAGAGATGCTTGGCTTTGAGCTTGCGGATATTATCCAAACCACCATAGATGGCATGACCAAAATTGCTCCGGAGATTGGACTCTGGCCTGAGGAAGGCTAGCTTTTGCCTTTTATAATTTGTCTCATTTTGCGATAATCCATAAGCGGTGAGCGAAATGGAAATCACAAAACGAGATGGAAGAAAAGAGGGCTTTGAGCTCGATAAAATCGCAAATGCGATTAGAAAGGCTCTCGTAAGCACCGGAGAGAGCTTCAGTGAGAAGCTTCCCAAGGAGCTTGCTGAAAAGGTAACCAAGAGGATCAAGAAAGACGACATCCTCTCTGTAGAGCATATACAAGACGTGGTCGAGGAGACTCTCATGGCAAATGGAGAGTTTCAGGCTGCGAAGAATTTTATTCTCTTTAGGCAGCAAAGACGCGTTTTAAGGCATGAAAGAGAGGAAATATCCTCACACTTTCCCCTGTACAGCATAAATAAGACCCTTGATTCGATTCAGAGAGACTTTCCAGAGCCCAACTACTCTCTTTCAATACTGAAAAACAAATTCCTCTCATTCTCCAAGAGCTCAATGGGAGAAGAGGATGAGAGTACAGCTCTTATCAGAGCCGCAGTAGAGCTTACTGACTCAGAAAACCCAAAATGGGAATTCATTGCAGCCAGAATCCTGGATTTCTTCTTTAAAGAGAGATTGAAATCGACCTTTGATAAAATGGGGATATCAACATACCCCGAGAAGGTAGAATACCTTGTAAATGAAGGCCTCTATGGAGAGTACATGAAAGAGGCCTACTCAAGAAGCGATCTTGAAGCGGCCCACTCCTTCATAGATGAAGAGAGAGACAAGATATTCACCTACTCTGGCCTGGATCTCCTCTTAAAGCGATATGTTCTCCACTCAAAGAGGCAAGAGGCACTTGAGAGTCCCCAGGAGATGTATCTTGCAATAGCGCTTCACCTTGCCATCCCCGAGAAGAAGGAGAAGAGACTTGAATTTGCAAAAGAGCTCTACGATGTGCTCTCGCTTCAAAAGCTCACTATGGCAACTCCTACAATGGCAAATAGCAGAAAGCCGCTGCATCAGCTCTCTTCATGCTTTGTTGATACAGTTCCAGATAGCCTTGATGGAATATACAGGTCCCTAGACAACTTCGCAAAGGTATCAAAATATGGCGGAGGCATGGGACTCTACCTTGGAAAAATCAGAGCAAATGGCTCTGCCATAAGAGGCTTTGAGGGCGCAGCTGGAGGGGTTATTCGCTGGATTAAGCTCATAAACGACACAGCAGTTGCAGTGGATCAGCTTGGAGTAAGGGCAGGAGCCGTTGCAGTCTACCTAGATGTGTGGCACAAAGACCTATTGGAATTCCTGAACCTGAGAACCAACAACGGCGATGACAGAATGAAGGCACACGATGTCTTTCCTGCAATCTGCTATCCCGATTATTTCTGGGAACTCTGTAAGGAGAACCTGAATCAGAGCTGGTATCTAATGTGCCCGTACGAAATAAGAAAGATAAAGGGCTACTCACTGGAGGACTACTTCGGAGATGAGTGGAAGAAGAAGTACCTAGAGTGCGTACAGGACAACAGAATCTCAAAGAGAGAGATTCTTCTAAAGGACCTCATAAGGCTCATTCTAAAGAGCGCCGTTGAGACCGGAACTCCATTTACCTTCAATCGCGATGCAGTAAATGAGGCAAACCCCAATAAGCACCTTGGAAACATCTATTCATCAAATCTCTGCACGGAGATTGCCCAGAATATGAGTCCAATTGAGCTAAAAGAGATCGATATCAAAAGCGAAGAGGGCGATCCGATTGTAGTTACGACTACTATCCCCGGAAGCCTTGTTGTATGCAACCTTGCATCTCTGACTCTCGGCCACCTGAATACAAATGACGATGAGGAAATTGAAAGGACCGTAAGAGTCGCAGTAAGAGCCCTAGACAATGTAATAGACCTCAACTACTACCCTGTTGCCTATGCTGAGATCAACAACAAGAAATACAGGGCAATAGGCCTTGGAGCCTCCGGCTACCACCACATGCTCAGCAAGAACAAGATCAAATGGGAGTCAGAGGAACACCTCAAGTATGTAGACGAGCTCTTTGAGAAGATCAACTACTATGCAATAGACGAATCCAGAAGACTGGCAATCGAAAAGGGAAAGGTATCTACTTTCGATGGCTCTGAGTGGGATACCGGAGTCTATTTCGATAGACGCGGCTATAATGATGAAAAGTGGACTGAGCTCAAGAAGAGAGTACATGAGAACGGAATGAGAAACTCATATCTTCTTGCAATTGCTCCGACAAGCTCCACCTCTATCATCTCTGGAACCACAGCGGGCGTGGACCCGGTAATGAAGAAGTTCTTCTATGAGGAGAAAAAGGGCTCAATGCTTCCAAGAGTCGCACCGGAACTATCAATGGACACATGGTGGTACTACAAGAGCGCATACGACATAGATCAGAGCTGGTCAATTAGGGCAGAGGCCATTAGGCAACGCCACATAGACCAAGCGCAATCGATGAATCTATACATAACAAATGACTATTCAATGAGACAGATTCTCGACCTCTATATCCTTGCGTGGGAGAAGAGAGTGAAGACAATCTACTACATTAGGTCAAAGAGCCTTGAAGTAGAGGAATGCGAGAGCTGCTCAAGCTAGGAGATGATATGGACGAGCTAAAGAGAAAGCCCCTATTTAACCCCGAGGGTGATACAGAAGTCGAGAAAAGGAGAATGGTTGGCGGGAATACAACCAATCTTAACGACTTCAACAATATGAAGTACAACTGGGTATCTGACTGGTATAGACAGGCTATGAACAACTTCTGGATTCCGGAGGAGATCAACCTAAACCAAGACCTCAAAGACTACCACAAGCTCCTTCCCTCTGAGAGAACAGCATATGACAAGATTCTCTCATTTCTGGTCTTCTTGGATTCACTTCAGACAGCAAATCTTCCAAATGTAAGCGATTACATTACAGCCAATGAAGTAGGACTCTGCCTCCATATCCAGACATTCCAGGAGTGTCTGCACTCTCAGGCCTACTCATATATGCTCGATTCCATCTGCTCTCCAGAGGAGAGAGATGAGATACTCTTCCAGTGGAAGAGCGATGAGCATCTATTAAAAAGAAACACCTTCATCGGATCTATCTACAACGAGTTTGTAGAAGAGAGAACAATTAAGAACCTTATGAAGGTCATGATTGCCAATTACATACTGGAGGGCATCTACTTCTACTCTGGATTCATGTTCTTCTACAACCTTGCAAGAAACGGAAAAATGCCAGGCTCTGCACAGGAGATCAGGTATATCAACAGAGATGAGAATACACACCTCTGGCTCTTCAGAAACATAATACTCGAACTCAAAAAAGAGATGCCCGAGCTCTTTGAAGAAAAGGACATAGAGCTTTATAAGAGCATGATTGAAGAGGGAGTGAGGCAAGAGGCGGCCTGGGGAGAATATGTAATCGGAGATGATATTCCCGGTCTTACAGACAAGATGGTCCACGACTACATCTACTATCTTGGAAACCTCAGATGGGAGAGCCTTGGCTTTGGATACCTCTACGAAGAATACAGAGATGAACCAGAGGATATGAAATGGGTCAGCCAGTACTCAAATGCAAATATGGTGAAAACCGATTTCTTTGAGGCAAGAAGCACAGCCTATGCAAAGTCCACTGCACTTGTGGATGACCTATAGAAATGAGAGTAACCGGGGGGAAATATCTTAGAAGAAACCTCTCCTGCCCGCCTGGGATCATAAGACCCTCTATGGACAGGATGAGGGAGTCTGTCTTCTCTTGCCTTGGCACCCTCGATGGAGAGTCCTTTCTAGACCTCTTCTCCGGAAGCGGAATAATCGCCGTGGAGGCAGCTTCAAGGGGCGCGAAGAGCATAGCTCTAGTCGAGGGCGACAGAGGAAAAAAAGCGACTATCGAGAAGAATCTCTCATTTGTCGAAGAGGACAAGAGGCTCTTTATAAGAGATGTATTCTCCTTTATTCAGACAACCTCGCTCAAATGGGACAACATATTTGCAGACCCCCCATTTGATATGGGAAACAAGACAAGAATACTATCCATCATCTCAGAAAGGGGGCTATTAAATCCAAAGGGCCTCTTTATGATTCATTTCCCTGCGGAAGAGAGAAAAGAGTGGCCTCTAAGAGCCAAAGACATAGCTCTCATTGATGAGAGAAAATATGGTAGGTCGCTTGTGCTCTTTTACAAAGAGGACAGCAAGGAGAAATAGATGATCTATATTGATGAGGACAATGTCGGACAGGGCGAATTCTTTGTTCCAAGCTTTGAGACAGATTGCTTTTACAAGGCAAAGCCTGCCTTTTATTTCGGTCTCAACCAGGAAATCGGCGGTCTCCATGCTGGTGAAAAAGGCTGTGCAATAGAGAAGATCTATACCGAAGAGGGCAAGACCTGGATGATTCTCAGAACGAGAATGGAAGTGCATAAATATGTCAAATGGACAGACACGCTTACATTCAAGACATGGTGCCAAGAGGGCTATAGGCTCTATGCACCAAGATTTATAGAGACATTCGACAAAAAGGACGGCTCAAGGGTCTTTGAGTCAGGAACATGGTGGGTAATCATGGACATGATCAAGAAAAGACCATGCAAACCAAGCGTCTTTAAAGACAGAATCCCCTATGGAAACAAGGAGAAATACTACAAAAGCCCGGAGTTCCCGCCATTTCCATCAAGCGATGAGTACCATGGCGAGATACTCCCTGAGTATGATATTAAGGTCAACTACTACGACACAGACTACAATAGGCACGTTAATAACATCAGCTATGTAAACTGGGCCTTAGATGTCTATCCAAAGGAATTTCTGGACTCCTATGAGCCCTACTTCATGGACGCCAAGTGGGAGAGACAGTCATACCTTACGGATAAGCTAACTGCCATCACAGTTGGAAAGACAGAGACTTCGCTTACCGACGAGAACCCCGAACTGCTCACCAAGATACTCAGAAAAGATGAAAACGGAGAGGTCGAATCAGTCTTTGAGATGTCCTCAATTTGGAGAAGAAAACTCTAAAAGAGACTCACTGCGCTCCTCCTCTTAAGCCCATTTCTATAGAAGGAGATATCAAAGAGCCTTCCTTTTAGAGTCCTGAGAATATTCTCAAAAGAGTCCTTCCCAGTGACTCTGACTTTATTGATCTCAACAATCACATCGCCTTTTGAGAGTCCAGCTCTATATGCAGGGCTCTTCTTTATTACATACTCTATCTCCGCCCCACCGCCATCAAAAGTCTCAAAGTCTCTCGCCATGACTCCAAGCTCTGCGCTTCTAAATTGTCTCTCATCTTCTTCCCTTAAAAGCGCAAAGGCCCTTATCTCATACTCACTTTCGCCGAGAAATGAAGAATGGATAAGTACGCAGTCTGCTTCGCACTCTCCAAATAGGCTCTTGATATCACCCTCTTTAAGAGTGATGCTATCATTTAGAATCAAAGCCCTTGAAACCATTCTAAAGCCCTCGCTCTCTAGCCGATATAGGTCATCTGTCAGATCATCAGAATAAAAAATAGAAAAATCAGAGCACTCAAGATCAGAGAAAAGCCCCTCTTTTATACTGGCGTCTATACTAGATAGACTCTCGCTTTGAAGACTCTGATCAAGCGATGCACAGCCAAATAATAAAAAAGCCAATAAAATGATTACGATTGTCTTTGGCAAAATTCTCAGAATTTCCATAAATTCCTCCAATATTCAATACAGAAAAAAATTGAATTTTGCCAAAAATGGGCTTTAATAGTGTGGCGGCTTTCTGGAGACAACCTCCCTATCCTCCTCCATGAGAGTCTTTACTTCTCTCTTGAGGCTATCAAGTTCCTTCCTCATCAAAAGGAGATCCCTGTTGATATCGACTATAGTCGCATTAAGCTCAGAAACGGTCTCTTCCAAATATGATATCTTTATCTCCAGCGCCTCTTCTCTCTCGTTCATATAGACCCCTGGTTGGATTATACCCCCTATTCACCCCCCTCATCCCAAGCAAATTTTGAAAAGAGGAGCGAAATAAATATATTTCAGTTATGGAGCAAAGATATCATGACAAGTACAGAGAGAGTAGAGAAATATGAGAATTACTATGATGAGGCAGATGAGGCAATCAGAGAGCTCAACAGAGCTCTCATAAAATACAAAAGCGCAAAAGGCAAAATCGACCTATTGAAGGAATACTATAACACAGACTGGAAAACTGACTATCTGAGCGATGAGCAGGGTCTCTTTCCCGACAATCTAAAACGCGGAATTCTTTCAGAAGACGCCATCTTCGATCTTCTGTCTTCTAATATAGCAGTTCATCAGATGGCCTCTTTAATCCTCTTCAAGAGAGACAAAGGGTAAGAGACGATTTTTTAAATAATGAAAATCGATTGAATTGAGACAACAAGCAAATTCATCAACCAATGAAATAAAATGAATAAACAGAGCCCCAATCCTCATCCTGGCGCTTTTGTTCGCCTCATGCGATGACAAGGGCTCTACGCCATCGGGAGGAGACACATCGGGGCTCACCCTGACAGTCACGCTTCCGACAAGGACAGACTATCCTGCAGAGGGATCCGCATTCGAGGTCTCGATAAACTCCGGCAATGCATCGGTGCCGGCATCAAAGGTAGCATACTACGCAGCCGGAGAGTATGAGGGGGCCGAGAGCGCAATGCTCGTCGCATCCGGCTTCAAGGCCCCGGATGGGGGCTTTGCCGCCGGCTCCACCGCGACAGTGACCTTTACCAACGAGTTCGGATCGATCTTCACCGGAACATCCGCCGCCATAACGGGAATACTCGAGACAGCGGCCGAAATAAAGGGCGACTCGGGAGACAACTCATTCAAGCAGATCCCGAATATAGCGATAACAGTAAGCGCACCAGAGGACAACTACACCCTAGTTCTCCCGGAGAGCTACACTGTGACATTCGCCGCCGCTGGAAAGGATCCCGTCTCAATCGACGCCACCGCAACCGTCACTCCTGCGAAGCCTGAGACAAGCGCAGCAAGCGCGGCGATCACGATCAAGGCGTCAGAGGCCCTGGGCAGGCTGTCGCTTGGAACGACATACACTGCAAACATCCAGACGGTCACCGACTCCTCAAAGTACACATACGCCGATGCCGACGGAGCCTCAATTGCCTTCTCTGCAGGAAGCGCATCCCTTTCGGGAGAGATTACTCTCGCCCAGACATGGACAGGTGCCATTGAGGTGACTCTCCCAGCCACGTTCACCCCAGATGGGGCAAAAGATGCCGTAGCTGTTCCTTCCACGGTCTCCTATGAGGTCCTCCAGGGAGCCACGGTCGTGATCCCGGGCTCTGAGGCAGCAGTGGCGGAGAACAAGTTCACGACTGCCGCGACGATTCCTACCAAGGCATCATCCGGCGCGAGCTACACCATCAACGTGTGGTTCGTATACACAGACGGAATCGAGTATCTGCTCTCCGGATCCGCGACAGGACCTGTGAGCCCAGAGCAGCCAGACGAGACTCCGACAGCCGGAACCGCTGCCCTTGGAGAAGAGACATTCGAGGCCCAGGTCGCATCGCTTACGGTCACGCTCTCAAACGGCCCAGGCGCATATCCGGCGAATGCGGCACAGTATGAGATCTCATACGGGCTCGTCGGACAGGATCCGACTGTCCTCGAGGGCGAGGCGAAGGCCGCAGCGGTCAGGACAATAGCATCAAGCCAGAATTTCGCCCTGTCTGGCCTTCTGGTCAATGAGGTCTACTATGTGACTGTATACATCAACGCAGAGACGGAGATATTCTCCCACACCGCAACGATGCCTGTCGCAACAAAGCCCGGCGCCAATAATCTCGCACTTGACCTCACGGGAACCGCATATTCCATCTCCGGAAGCGGCATAGAGGTCTCAAACGCCGAGGCAGACGGATCCATAACGCTCAACCTGACATCATCCGATCCCTCTGTGACTTACACCCCATCGCTCACGACAGGAAGCCCGACTGGATCGGTTACGATCGCCGTGACTGGAGACAAGGCATCAGTTACTGGATTCATCGACGTCCCGGCTGCGGTGACGAACTTCTCCGGCCTCACAGGCATCAAGTGGGAATACAGCTCTTCCAATCCGACATTCGCGGGCATCGAGCTTGGATCCATAGAGCTTACAGTCGAGGTCGCCGATGGAGCCGTGTCCGTAACTGGAGTCACGCTCACTGCAAAGGCCGGCTAATGCCCTCTTCTCCCCCTCTTCCGCCTCTATGCATAGGCAGAGGGCGCCATATGGAAGGAGAGAGA
>CANRIJ010000061.1 GCA_947630635.1 uncultured Spirochaetaceae bacterium
AGAAGCGGAAAACAGCCTTGGGTTGGGCAGTTTATCTGGGCCTGCATCTTAGCATGTGTTCTTGTAATTGCCTACATAGTTGTTGTATGCAAATTCGGTTGGAGAGGCTACATGATGAATTTTGCAGAAGTAGATAAGGGAAACCCAGAGCTTATGAGCATCGGTGGCATCGATTCAGGAACAATGCTTACCTACCTCATTGGTCTAGCCCTTCTTACAGTTGGAGTTGGAGTTGCCAGAAGATCAAAATCAGAATTTGGCGCAACAGAAGGACTTGGAATATTTTTCTTCACAATTGTTCCATTTTTGTATGCTTTGATCATCAACTCAAGATTCGGAGTGACTGATATCAACACCTATTTCAGATGCTGGACACCCTATGTAACACTTTCCTTTATTTTCATACTCGCAGTCCTTGGACATTGGACAGAGCCGTGGGATAAAGAGCTTTACGCTCCAAAGGGAGAAGAGGCAAAAGGCGAGTTTGGCGATATACCAGACGATCATTAGAAATAGCTGAGCCCCTTTCGAGGGGCTCATTTATTTTCAGTCTAAAACGCTTGTGAGTATCTTTTTAACCTCTTCGTCTTTATAGACTTTCTCAATATCCTCTTGAGAGAGTCCAATAAACTCATGGCAAGTATAATGAATCCATTTGCTGTCTTCTTCTTTATTTAGAATATGCTTTCTGCAGTAATAATCTGGCTGAATCGGAAGACGCTCATCTCCCCTATCATATTTGTACTGGGGAATCTTATAGTCATAGACGGCGACTTTTATATCATCTCTTGGAATGCCAGACTCCATAATAGTCTCAACAAGGGAATTCACTGTTAGGCCAGTATCATAGATATCATCTACAACCAGAACTCGCTCTCCCTTCTTCAAAAGCCTTGGTGAATAGGTCCATCCATCGATATCAACGTGATTGGAGTGCTCTCTTAGCTTTCCATAGCTGCGTGCGACAACTGCTGCATATAGAGTCTGATGTCTCTTCTCCTTCAATGCGACTAGCTTATAATACTCGCTCATAACATTGGCCATATAAGCACCGCCACGAAGAGAACAGTAGATTATATCAGGGATAAAGCCATCTACGGTATGCATCTTATATACGAGCTTTAACGCTGCATCTCTTATCATATCGCATGTTATGAACTCTTTTTCCATCTAAAGCTCCGTTAAAATCTCCAGGCCATTTTCCGTAATAGCAACTGTATGCTCCCAGTGACAGCCATATGAGCCATCTTGAGTGATAACTCCCCAATTGTCGTCATTAAGATAAATCTTATTGCTTCCCATAGTTATCATGGGTTCAATTGCAAGGACCATACCCTCTCTGATTCTGGGATTTGGCGTGAAGTGGGATACATAATTGTAGATATTGGGATCCTCATGAAGCTCAAGTCCTACTCCATGACCGCTATAGTCCTTTATAATTCCATATCCATAGGGTCTTACAACTCTTGTAACAGCCTCGGCAACGGCCTGTATTCTCGCGCTTGGACGAGATACTGCATCAATTGCCTCATAGAGAGCCTTTTTAACAATGGAATTGAACCTATGAACCTTTTCATCGACTCTTCCAATCTCATAGCTATGAGTTGAGTCAGAGATAAAACCCTCATAGTCTATGCATACATCAAGTGATAAAAGATCTCCAGATTTTAGAATCTGATGCTTATTTGGTATTCCATGAATTACAGTATCATTGACACTGGTGCATGAGACATTTGGATAACCCATATAGCCTTTGCAGGGACCCTTAACATGATGCTTTTTCATAAAGCTCTCGCAGAGTCGGTCTATTTCATGGGTTGAAATGCCCTCTTTAATCTCAGATCCCACCTCTTCAAACATCTCTGCCAAAATCTTTGAGCTCTTTCTGATCATGTCAATTTGATATTTATCTTTGAGCTGAATCATTTTGATCCCTTCTGAAATTATCCAATATGCCATTAATGAATTTATAGGAGACGTCATTTGAGAGGCTTAGCGAGAGCTTTACACACTCATCGATTATTACAGATGGGTGTGTTGATTTATCGTATAAGAGCTCGAATATGCCAATTCTCAGGATATTTCTATCCACTATGTCGATCTTATCAATAGGCCTATTCTTGGAATACTCCGAGATAACCAGATCAATCTCCTCTAAGTGCTCAAGAGTTCCATTTAAGAGATATGAGGCGTAGATCTTCAATTCGTCATCGAGACTCTCCGTCTCAGAATCCCCTCTTCCGTCAAAAAGCACTGAGCTTTTAGTGCTCTCTAACTTTCCATTGAAATCGAGGTCATATAGTGACTGAACTGCGACTATTCTTGCTGAATGTCTGCTTTTCTTTGGCATTTTACTTCAAAAGCCTATTTATCTTGGCCTCTCCAAGAAGATCGTTTATAAGCGACTGATAGGCATTTACAAATGCTATTTGGCTATTTTGATATGTCAGTCCCTGCCTGATATACTCTCTCACTGTGATTGTATCATCTGGAGTAATTGGATCATCAAGGCTAAGGATCTTAGCTGGCATATATGCAGTTACCTTGGCAATAGCATAATCAGATGGGGTTTCAATTACTCCATCGAACTCTCCGATATCAAGATTCATGACTCTGTCTATAAAATCATCGCCAACGGACATCCTATTAACCGGCGAGTCAACAACCCAGCCAGCGTCTCCGCCCTTGTTTTTTGTATTTTCATCATCAGAGTACTGCTGTACCGCCTTCTCAAAGGTAATCCTATTGGCCCTTAAATCCTCCATTACCTTATCGAGAATCACCTTATTTGCGCTATCGGTTTTCTCATCTCCAGTCTTAGAGATAGATATGACAGAGACCCTCTGCAGCTCACCCTGTGCAAAGACAGAGGTCTGATTCTGTCTATACCAGCTTCTGATTTCGCTATCTGTCGGATCCTGAACATCCTGAACGATGTCGCTCTTCATTGCCATTACATAGTTCTGCATAATGGCCTGATTCTTCAGCGACTCCTTAAAGGCATCAACAGACCCATACTGCTCTGTGATGAAATCATCAAACTCCTCATCCGATATAGTTGTCTGATACTGAGCCTCCAGAGCCTGGCGCTGTGAATTATAGAGAGAATCAACTGTTCTTGAGTCAAGTATAAATCCATCGCGCTCTGCTCCCTGCAAGAAGACCTTCTCGTTTATAAGAGCCTCAAGAACGTCGCTCTCTGTTACATCCTGATAGCCTTGGTCCTTATAGTTCTGGAGCTCATTATCAAGCTCAGTTCTGGTAATTACCTCATTTCTGATGAGGTTGACTGTGGCAACTGGCTTTGAAATAGTTGCAGCAGAGAGATTAAAAGCCAATAGCAAGCAAAATAGAGAGAAAAAAGCCTTTTTCATCTAATTATTCCTTTTGACATTCAGATTAAGTCCAAAAGCCTCAGCATCATCTGGACGCGATATATTCTCGCCAATCTTTAGAATTATACCCTGACCCTCTGTCTTTCTCATAAGATTCAGGAGTCCCTTGTTCTTCCTCAGTCCCCCAACAAGAACAGAGGCGCCTCTTTTTCCAGAGAGCTCTCCGCCATTTTCCAAGAACTTTCCAACTTGCTCTGGAATTTTTGCAGAGAAGAGAGATACCGGCTCGGAGACAACTACTATGTAATCATAGATCAAGAGTCTTTTGTCAGTATCCCTGTAAACATCTAAAAGCGTAACGCTTTCGCCATTACGCTCTATACCTTTGGAGATCCTTTTAGCGATCTCTCTTACTTTTTCCCTATCTGGGGAGAGTCCCCCATATAAAACACAAACAGACATATCAAAAAAATAAGAAAGGCAGGCCGAAGCCTGCTTTTTTCTACTCTGTGACAGTTATAGCTGCCTCATCAGCGCCTTCTTGTCCGAACCATGTGGTATTCTCGCTCTGCTGAGCCTGTGCTTCCTGCATTGCAATTCTATTGAGAATCTCCGCATCGCTCTCTTTATTCAGAAGGGCAACAACCAGTGACAATACCATAAATAGAATTGCGAGTGCAGTTGTAGCCTTTGTTATAAATGCCCCAGTATTAGTGCCAAGAATCGAGTTTGAGCTGCTATTGAAGATTCCTCCAAGACCTGAGCTCTTCTCGTCCTGCACTGCCACAAGGAAGATAAGAAGAAGTGCGACAAGACAAAAGATAACAGAGAGAATTATTACAAGTACTGTCATATCCCATCCTACTTATTGAAAGTAATTATAGGCAAGAACTGATCAATTGTAAGCGAAGCGCCACCAACTAGAGCACCATCGACATTTTCTTTTGCCATAAGTGCTTTTACATTACTTGCCTTAACAGAACCACCATACTGTATTATGAGATTTTCTGCAATATCTTTTGAGTAAAGAGACTCTACTACAGAGCGCGCATAGCCTTGTGCTTCATCGGCATCCTCTGGGCTTGCAGTCTTGCCAGTTCCTATTGCCCAGACAGGCTCATAGGCAAGGGTTATGGCTTTCATCTCATCGCTTTTCACGCCCTCAAGGCCCTTTTCAATCTGTCTTTTCAGAACCTCTTTCAGCTTGCCGGATTCTCTCTCCTCTAGAGTCTCTCCGATGCAGAGAATGACCTCCATCTTCTCATTAAGTGCAAGTCTGACCTTGCTGTTGATAATCTCGTCTGTCTCTGAGTAGTACATTCTTCTCTCAGAGTGTCCAAGAATCGTCGTATAGACTCCAATATCCTTGAGCATTATTGGAGAGACCTCGCCAGTATAGGCACCAGAAGTGTGATTTGCCATATTCTGGGCAGATACAGTAATCTCTGTATCCTTTAAAACCTCAATAACATATGGAAGATCTACAAATGAGGGGGCAACCATAACACGGCAGTCGATTTTGTTCTCCTCTAAAGCTCTCTTGAGCTCAGAGGCAAATTTCTTTGCCTCTGAAGGAGTATGATTCATTTTCCAGTTTCCTGCGATATATGCCCTTCTCATTCTATTTCTCCAGAGCCTTGATTCCAGGAAGAGTCTTTCCCTCTAAGAACTCAAGAGAGGCTCCTCCACCAGTTGAAACGTGGGAGATCTTATCTGCGAGGCCAAACTTATTGATGGCTGCAACAGAGTCTCCACCGCCAACAACTGAGATTGCAGAGCTATCAGCGAGAGCCTTTGCAACATCCTCGGTTCCCTTGGAGAAAGAAGAAAATTCAAAGACACCCATTGGTCCATTCCAGACAACGCTCTTTGCGCTCTTAAGCTCATCATTTATAAGCTCGACTGTCTTTGGCCCAATATCCATGCCCATTACATCATCGGGAATATCAACGCCATCTATGCAGATTCTCTCTGCATCTTCCTTAAATTCCTTTGCCCCAATGTGGTCTACAGGAAGAATAACCTTAACGCCCTTCTTCTTCGCACTCTCCAGGAAGTTCTTTGCAGTCTCAATATAATCCTCTTCATAGAGCGACTTTCCGATCTTGTGCCCAAGGACCTTTAAGAATGTATAGGCCATTCCTCCGCCAATGCAGATTACATCGCATGTATTTAAGAGAGACTCGAGAACAGTGATCTTTGAAGAGACCTTAGAGCCTCCGATTATTGCAACAAATGGATGCTCGGGATTCTCCAAGAGCGGAGCCATGTATTTCACTTCCTTCTCAATTAAAAAGCCTGCATAGCTTGGAAGATAGTGTGATACTCCCTCTGTTGTCGCATGTGCTCTGTGGGCTGTTCCAAAGGCATCGTTGACATAGATATCAGCCAATGATGCCAGTTTCTTTGCAAACTCCGCGTCGTTCTTCTCCTCTTCTGGATAGAATCTTGCATTCTCCAAAAGAAGGACCTCTCCTTCCTTGAGATTCTCAGCCTCTTTCTCTACTTCCGGTCCAATGACATCACCTGCAAGCTTTACCTTCTTTCCCAAGAGCTTCTCAAACTCAGCTCTGATAGGCTTCATTGAGAACTCCTCTGACTTCTTTCCCTTTGGGCGCCCAAAGTGAGAGACGACAATAAGCTTGGCTCCCTCGTTTAAAAGGTACTCTATAGTGGGAAGTGCAGCCTTGATTCTTGTATTGTCTGTGACCTTTCCGTCTTTTACAGGAACGTTGAAATCGACTCTGATAAGAACCCTCTTACCCTTAACATCAGCTTCTTTAACTGTATTGAGAACCATGATTTATCTCCTTATAAGAAAAAGGCCTGCAGTTAAGCAGGCCTAAAAATCAGCCGTTTATTTTCTTCATGTGGGCAATGAGATCCAAAACCTTATTTGAGTATCCAATCTCATTGTCATACCAAGAGACAACCTTAACGAAAGTATCAGTAAGAGCAATACCAGCCTTTGCATCGAAGATAGATGTTCTTGTATCCCCAAGGAAATCAGATGATACAACAGCATCCTCTGTGTATCCGAGGATACCCTTAAGCTCGCCCTCAGATGCCTTCTTCATTGCATTGCAGATCTCCTGATAGGTTGCTGGCTTCTTGAGGTTGACTGTGAGGTCAACAACAGAGACATCAAGAGTAGGAACTCTCATTGACATGCCAGTAAGCTTTCCATTAAGAGAAGGAATAACCTTTCCAACAGCCTTAGCGGCACCAGTTGAGGAAGGAATGATATTGCCAGATGCAGCTCTTCCGCCTCTCCAGTCTTTCATGCTCGGTCCATCAACAGTCTTCTGTGTTGCAGTTGTTGAGTGAACAGTTGTCATAAGTCCGTCTTCGATTCCGAACTCATCGTTAAGAACCTTGGCAATAGGAGCAAGGCAGTTGGTTGTGCACGATGCATTTGATACAAACTGTGTTCCCTTCTTGTATTCCTTCTCGTTTACACCAACAACGAACATCGGAGTGTCGTCCTTTGAAGGAGCTGACATAACAACATACTTAGCACCAGCGTTGATATGAGCCTGTGCCTTCTCCTTGGTTAAAAAGAGACCTGTTGACTCAACTACATACTCAGCACCGACTTCATCCCACTTGAGGTTGTTTGGGTCTTTCTCTGCTGTCACTCTGATCTTCTTTCCATTGACAATAAGGAGGTTCTTGTCCATATCTACATCGATAGTTCCATCGAACTTGCCATGCATTGTGTCATACTTAAGCATATAAGCCAAGTAATCTACTGGGCAGAGATCGTTGATTCCGACAATCTCTACATCCTTTCTTTCCATAGCAGCGCGAAACACAAAGCGCCCGATCCTACCAAAACCGTTGATACCAACCTTCATAATACTTCTCCTTGTACTTTGTCGTACCTTTAAAATACGTCAAGTCTTAGTTATCACTTTTGTATGAAAAAGTAAATATTAAACCAATTTAACAGGCTAAAATTATGACGTTTTAGATAGAGGAAATTATTTTTTCCTCAGAATCTGGGAAATTATATTTTCCTGAAGAATAAGCATCTCCTCACTTTTGAAGTCATTTGTCTCATGATCCATGCCATTCAGGTGCAAAAGGCCATGAACAAGAAGCCTGAGAAGCTCTTCGTCAAGATCCACAGAAAAATAGTCGGCATTCTCTTTCATGTCACTTAGAGATATGAAGATATCACCCTTCTCCTTAATAAAAGCAGGAAACTCGGGACCATCATCGAATGCGAAGGTAAGAATATCAGTTGAGAGATCTATGCCTCTATATTCTCTATTGAGTAAGCGAATCTCATCCTTATCAACAAAGGTAACAGTAAAATCCCCATCTATATCAATCTTAGAGAGACAGAGCCTCAGAAGCTCTTCTGCTCTCTTCAAATCAACACCTTCAACATTTGAGCTAATGCTATACATCTTGGTTATCGTACTCTATCCTTGAATGGTCTCTGCCTAAAAGATAGTGAATAAAGGCATTCTTGATCTTCTCGAGATCAGTAAGAGTGAGCTTTGAGTCATTGAGCTGATTATGCGCAATCTTATCAGAGAAGATCTTCGTAATGAACTTATCATACTTCTGGTGAGTCGGATTCTTGATTGTTCTTGTGGCAGCCTCAGTGCAGTCTGCAAGCATGACAATTCCAGACTCTGGAGTTGAGGGAATATTTCCAGTATATCTGAAGTCCTCCTCAGAAACCTCGGTTCTATTTGGATTGTTCTTAACAGCCTCATCATAGAAATACTTTATAAGATCATTTCCATGGTGCTCGCCGATAATATCAATAACCTCCTGCGGAAGTCCAATCTCCTTCGCCTTCTCAATGCCAATCTTCACATGGCTCTTGATAACGGCAGCTGAAAGGGTTGAAGAGAGAACATCATGGGCATTTTTGCCGCTCTGGTTCTCAACAAAGTACTCTGGGTGCTCTGCCTTTCCAATGTCATGGTAGAGTGCTCCGACTCTTGCTAGCTCTGCATTTGCTCCAATCTTCTTTGCAGCCTCATATGCCATCTCAGAGACATTTCTCACGTGATTGAAAGTGCCAAGGGCAACCTGATTGAGTCTCTGAAGCGTTGGATTATCGGTGTATGAAAGATCATGAAGCCTAAATGGAGTTGGAATATTAAAGAGTCTCTCGAAGATCGGAAGAACAATGCTGTATATAAGAAATGCCAGTGTTATGTTTATCAGAGACCCCAAAATCGATATACCCATCTCATTCCAGCTATAAGAAGCAAGAAGAGAGAAGACAAAGACAACCAAGACCTCTGATATAGAGGCAATAAGCCATTCAATAAGCGTTGATAGCCTCTCTTTTCTCACTCTCATAGAATAGAGGCAAAAGGCCACGGAAATAACTATGAAGAAGAAAGTGTATATGTTGGATGTCGGATAGAAGATCTGAAGGGCTCCAAAGAGTATTCCAATGTAGAGTCCATCACGCTCTCTATTTGTAAATGCAGATATAAGCATTGGAGAGATCAGCATTGGAAGGAAAGCCGTTACCCTGAAATAGTTGTATCTGAGGGAGATTAGGACTATTACGAAATCCAGGACCTGTGAGAAGATAAAGAAAGAGAGGGCAATAATCAAAAAGAGGCCCTTTCTGTATTTGTAGCTAATCGAATTGATTGCAAAGAAGAGATAGAAGAGTATAGCCACTATCGAGAAGATCACCTCTCCTATAAGCTCAGTGGGACCCAAGGCAAAATAGGGCTCGCTGTTTATATGGCTTATTGTAGCTAGCT
>CANRIJ010000062.1 GCA_947630635.1 uncultured Spirochaetaceae bacterium
AACAAGCAATAGAAATTTCGAGGCGCGCTCTGGAACGAAGGATGCAGACGTATTTCTTGTCTCTCCCGAGACAGCCAGCTATAGCGCGATTATGGGCGAGCTGAGAGACCCAAGGGAGTGTAAAGCAGCTATCGAAGGCCTAAAAGAGCTCGATATTCCCATATTCGACGATTCTATGTTCATCTTCCCGAGTGAGGAGAAGACAGAGATCAAGCGAGGTCCGAATATCGGAAATCCTCCCAAGGGAACGCCATTTGAGAACTATTTAAATGGAAATGCTCTTATTAAGGTCTCAGATAGAATCACAACCGATCATATCTGCCCCGCAGGAGCATTTCTGAAATATAGGTCAAACATCCCCAAGTACTCAAAATATGCCTTCCATACAGTGGATGAGACCTTCTCAGAGAGGGCTGAGCTTCTTCGGGATCAGGGTAAGGCTGGATTTATTATTGCCGGTCTTTCCTATGGACAGGGCTCTTCAAGGGAGCATGCTGCAATCTGCCCAAGCTATTTGGGAGTAAGGGCCATAATAGCGAAATCCATTGAGCGCATACATCAGGCCAATTTGGCGAACTTCGGGATTCTGCCTCTGATTTTTCAGAATCCAGATGATTATGAGAAGATAGATAATGGGGATGAGCTTGAGATTGACGCGCTTTTTGATCTTATCGACAAGGGAAGCGGCTTTGTTAAGAACAAGACAAAGAATATTCTGATTCCTGTTGATCTTATGGCAACTGAGAGCCAAAAGCGCGAGATCAAAAAGGGCGGAACACTAGGCGATATGGGGATAAGCGATGGAGAGTAGAGAAATTGTACTTATTGAGGGAGATGGTGTTGGCAAAGAGATATCCTCCTCAATGACCAAAGTAGTGGATGAGGCTGTAAAGGCAGCATATAAAGGAAAGAGAAGGCTTTCATTTATAAAAGCCGAGGCTGGTGTTGTGTCTTTGGAAAAGTATGGTGCAACTCTCACAGATGATGTGCTCTCTCTTATTAAAAAGCATAAGGTAGCCATTAAGGGACCGCTAATGACTCCAGTTGGAAGGGGAATCAGGTCTGTAAACGTAGAGCT
Organism: uncultured Spirochaetaceae bacterium; assembly: GCA_947630635.1. GTDB lineage: Bacteria > Spirochaetota > Spirochaetia > Sphaerochaetales > Sphaerochaetaceae > Ornithospirochaeta. Next base: position 1,079 of record CANRIJ010000062.1, read on the forward strand.
TAGGCAGAAGCTGGACCTGTTTGTGTGCCAAAGGCCTGTAGAGTATTTCGAGGGTGTCCCTTCCCCGATAAAGAGACCAGAGAATGTGAATATGGTCGTCTTCAGGGAGAATACCGAAGACATATACGCTGGAATCGAGTGGAGCGCAGGCTCAGATGGGGCCAAGAAGGTGATTGAGTTTCTCAAACGGGATATGGGCGTTGACAAGATCCGCTTCCCCGAGACCAGCGCAATAGGCATCAAGCCTGTCAGTGAAGAGGGGAGTAAGAGACTGATTAAGGCTGCCATTGACTTTGCCATCAAAGAGCACAGGAGAAATGTGACCTTTGTCCATAAGGGCAATATCATGAAATTCACAGAGGGCGGATTTCTAAATTGGGGAAATGAGCTCTCGAAAGAGAAGTATGGCGCTTATGAGAGGGATGGAAGGCTCTATATTCCTCGCACGGGAGAGAGCGACTTGGAGATAAAGAGCTGCATAGCAGATGCATTTCTGCAGAATATTATCCTGAAAAGCGAAGAGTACGATGTCATTGCAACTCTCAATTTGAATGGAGACTATATATCAGATGCTCTTTCTGCGCTTGTTGGCGGCATTGGAATCGCTCCAGGGGCGAATATAAATACCTCAACCGGCGTCGCAGTCTTCGAGGCAACTCATGGCACTGCCCCCGATATTGCCGGCAAGGGCATTGTGAATCCTCTCTCGATTATACTCTCGGCCGCTATGATGCTTGATTATATCGGCTATGGAGAGGCTGCCACGCTCATCAAGAGCGCGGTTAGGACGGTTTTGAAAAATGGATTTGTAACCAAAGACCTCTATGATACGATGCTGAAGAACTCCCAAAAGGGCGTTTTACTATCAACAGAGGAATTCACAGAGACGCTGATTAGTAATCTAGTTTAGTCTTATGACCTCGTTGAAGGACTCCAACGCCTCTTTCCAGCTTATAAGAGGCGCGAGTCTTCCTGTTATACTCAGGTCGATTCCAGGAATCTTGATTGCGTATACCCTATTAAAGCCGGCGGCGATGGCAGCTCTGAGGCCGTTTTCTCCGTCTTCAAAGCAGATTGCCTCATCGCCCCTGACTCCAATCTTATTGAGAGTGTAGGTATATACATCAGGGTAGGGCTTGCTTCTCATCATCTCCATGCCATAGACCAGATTCTCTTTAAAGAGCCTATCAAGCGAGAAGTATGGAATGTACCATGCCATGTTGATCTTTGGGCAGGAGGAGCAGATTGCGACTTCTATATGGCTCTTCTTTGCCATCTCTATGAAGTCTTTGGCATAGGGGGCAAGCTCTATTTTTCTCTTATAGCAGAGCTCTTTGTAGATATTCTCCTTGTAGGTGAAAATCTCCTCGGCTCTTTCGTATGAGGCGCCATTCTCAATCATTTTTGCGCACTCTGTGTCTGTCATCCCTACAAATGACTCATATTTTCTATCATCAATGGGTTTGTCAGTAAAATGGAGGCTTGTCTGATTCCAAGCCTCCTTGTTTTCTATGTAATCAAATAGGAGTGTTCCGTTGAAGTCGAAGACTATCAGCTTAGCGTTCATTTAAGGGAACCACTATTTTATGCTCTTCGCCAGTATAGACCTGTCTTGGACGCCCAAGCTTCTGATAGGGGTCATGTCTCCACTCTAGGTAGTGTGCTATCCATCCTGGAAGTCGCCCCATTGCAAAGAGGACCGTGAACATCGAAGATGGAATATTCATTGCATGGAAGCTGATGCCTGTATAGAAGTCGACATTAGGATAGAGATTTCTCTCAATGAAGAACTGATCGTGGGTTGCAAGCTCTTCAAGCTCAAGTGCTGTATCCAGTAGCTGGTCGGTCTTGCCAGTGGTGTCGATGATCTCCTTTGTGATTTTCTTGGCAACCTTTGCCCTGGGGTCATAGGTCTTATAGACTCTGTGCCCAAAGCCTGGGAGACGAAAGTTGTTGTCTTTGTCTTTGGTCATCTTGATTATCTCTTTTGGAGATATATTCTCCTGGATCATTCTGTTCAAGAGGTCCATGACAGCCTGGTTTGCTCCTCCATGCTTGCTGCCCCAGAGAGCGCAGCATCCTGCTGCAACCGATGCATATAGGTTTGCCTCAGATGAGCCGACAAGTCTAACTGCGCTAGTTGAGCAGTTCTGCTCATGGTCTGCATGCAGAATCAAGAGCTCATTCAGTGCTTTTACATGAATCGGGTTGGGGTGGTAGTTGTTAACCGATGTATAGAACATCATGTTAAGGAAGTTAGCGCAGTAGGATAGGCTATACTGCGGGTCTACAAAGTCATAGCCATTCATCTGCCTATAGGTAAAGGCTGCAATCGTTCTCATCTTAGAGAGCAGCCTTGTGACTGTAAGGTCGATGTTCTCCTCTGGATCCTTGTCTTCCATCTCTGGATAGAAGGCGGAGAGTGAGGCTACCATTGCGCTGAGAATTCCCATCGGATGTGCATTTGCAGGATAGCTTCTGATGAAGTTCTTCATGTTCACATGAAGAAGGCTATGCTTATTTAAAAGCTCTTGGTACTTAGATCGCTCCTCCATGTTTGGAAGGTAGCCTTTGACTAAAAGGTGTGCCACTTCGACAAAGTCACACTTATTAATCAGATCCTCAATTGAATACCCTCTGTAGTTTAGTATTCCCTTCTCTCCATCGATGTAGCAGATTGATGAGAGGCATGATCCGGTATTCACATATCCCGGGTCATAGGTGATATATCCTGTATCCTTTCTGAGCTTTGTGATGTCTATGCTTTTGTCGCCCATGTTGTCTGTGATTACATTGGTGACAAATTCCTTGCCGTCATTGAAGATTATCTTTGCGCCGTCTTTATCTACTTTCATAGCTTTTCTCCCGAGAGTTCCTCATATAGCCTATAGAGTGCCTGTGTTCCATCTTTTGAGCGCCCCTTTGCGCTTAGGGCCTTATAGAGCTCCTTTGTAAGCGAGAGAGATGGGAGAGAAATGCCCATTAGATCTCCCTCTTCTTGGGCAATGGTCATGTCTTTGACAAAGTGCTCTACCATGAAGCCTGGTTTGAAATCTCCCTTCAGGACTCTGGGAGCCAGGTTATCAAGGCTCCAGCATCCAGCGGCGCCCTTTGAGATTGTAGCAACCATTTTCTCGAGATCAAGTCCTGCCTTCTTTGCGTATATCAATGCCTCTGACATTCCTGCCATTGTTCCGGCAATTACAATCTGGTTGGCCATTTTAGTGTGCTGTCCCGATCCAGCCGGCCCTTGATAGGATATTGATTTTCCGAGTATTTCAAAGTAGGGAAGAGCTCTCTCAAAGGCCTCTTTATCGCCCCCGACCATAATCGAGAGCGTGCCGCTTCTAGCCCCTGTATCTCCACCTGAGACTGGCGCATCGAGAAATAGGATTTTCTTTTCTTGGCATGCGCTATGGATTCTCTTCTCAAGAGATGGCTTTGTTGTAGTCATATCGATGAGAATCGAGTTCTTTTTTGCGCCCCTTAAGAGTCCATTTTCACCAAGGTATGTCTCTTCAACGTCCTTTGGAAATCCGACTATTGTAAAGACTATATCGCTACTCTCGGCAACTTCCTTTGCGCTTTCCTTCCAGATGGCACCCTCTTTTATAAGGTCCTCTGCCTTTGATTTTGTCCTTGAGTAGATTGAGAGAGGAAGATTCTCTTTTATTAGTCTTGAGCACATTGAGTGTCCCATAACCCCAAGGCCTATAAATCCTATTTTTGCTTTTTCGGTCATAAAGAGAAGTTTACAGTCATTTTTGAAATAGTTAAATAAGAGGGGTATAATGCACTAGTGGAAAATCAGATTGGCGAAGACGAATTGATAGATGTGGCTGATTTCTTCAAGATCTTTGGAGATGCCACTAGGCTTAGAATACTTCTTATTCTAGATGATAAGGAGGAGCTTACCGTAGGTAGAATCGCAGAGATTGCCTCAATGTCTCCATCTGCTATATCGCAGCAGCTGAAGGTTTTGAGGGCCTCAAGGCTCGTTAGGTTCAGAAAAGAGGGGAGAAATGCCGTCTATAGACTCTCGGATGACCATATAAGGCGAATAATCAAGCTTGGCTTTGAGCACTACGAAGAGACTCTTCTAGGCTGATAAGCGATTTTAGCGGAAGTCCGACTACCGTGCTCCAGTTTCCATCTATTCTCTGAACTATACTCCAGCCATTTCTCTGGAGCCTATAGGAGCCTGCTGCGCCAATATAGTCTTTTGTGTCAAGATACTCTTCGATTTCTCTATCGCTGAGCCTCTTGAAGTATACCTCTGCAACGTCGAAGATCGTAACAGGATCATTTCCTGGGATATAGAGAGTGCTCCCGCTAATAACGCTGTGCTTATTCCCAGATAGCATCTTGAGCGTCTCTCTTGCATCAGATCTGTCTTTTGGCTTTCCTATGAGATTTCCATTAAAGAGCACCATTGTGTCTGCGCTTATTGCAGGAAGGCCTTTATCAGGCTCGGTAGAGGAGAGGTACTCTCTCATTTTATTCTCAGAAAGCTCCATTATCCTCTCGAAACAGTCTTCTCTATCTGATTTTTCCTCGCCTCTTGGCTTATATAGAGTGACTTTCGATCCGCCTGCTTCAACAAGTGCCCTCCTATTGGGAGATGATGAGGCTAGAACAAGGAAGGGAAAGCGCCTTGAGAACTCAAGCTGAGTAGAATCGGGCTCTATGATTCTTTCCATCTCTCGATCTCCTCGTTTTTCATGATCCACTCTTCCATGAGGCTTGAGAGTGCGCTCTCACCAGTGGCGATTTGCTCTGACACTTCTCTGCCCCTGTCAGCCGAGGAGTAGACCTCGCTTTTTTCAAGTGAGGCCTTGAGGCTCTCTATCTCAGCTTCTTTCTTCTTTATTTTCTCCTCAAGATCTTTAGTTGACCTCTCAAGGCTCTTGATTCTGTTCTTGATCTCCTTGGAGAGATCTCTGTCTTTTTTCTGAGGTGGCTCTTTCTTCTCTATTCTCTCTTCTGTCAGGTGAGATTTCTCTTTTTCCTCAAGCTTATACTCAAAGTAGTCATAGTCCCCCAAGAAGAGCTCAGGCCCATCTTTGTCTATATATACGATTTTATCGGCTAGCTCTTTTATGAAGTGCTTGTCATGCGACGAGAAGATCAGCGTTCCCTGATAGTTCTTGATTGCCTTTATGAGTATCTCCTTGGTTGGGATGTCAAGATGGTTTGTAGGCTCATCCAGAATCAGGAGATTTGAGGGGTGGAGAAGGATCTTAACTAGCGATAGCCTGCTTCTCTCGCCACCAGAGAGCACGCTTACTCTCTTAAATACATCGTCTCCCTTGAAAAGAAAGGCTCCAAGCATATTTCTCAGTCTTGGCTCATCTGATATGTAGCCAACGCTTCTAAGTTCGTCTATGACCGTATTCTGATTATCTCTATACTCCTCATCATCGGTTGTGAAGTAGGCGAGCTTGATGTTTGCGCCCCATTTGAGAGTTCCGGAGAAAAGAGTGTCTTTCTTCGCGAGAATCCTCAAGAGGGTTGATTTCCCGATTCCGTTTTTCCCTGTTACTGCGATTCTGTCGCCCTTATCTGCATCTAGGGAGAATGATGAGAAGATATTTTTCTTTCCATCGTAGCTCTTAGTCAGGTCTTTTAGCCTTATAACCTCATTTCCTGATGGAGGGGCAGGGGGAAAGGAGAAGATTGCGCTCTCTTCTCTCTCCTCACTCTCCATTCTCTCCATTTTATCGAGCATCTTAATTCGTGACTGAACCTGCTTTGCCTTGGTTGCCTTATACCTAAAGCGCTCGATGAACTCCTCTGTCTCCTTTATCTTTTGCTCTTCTCTGGCTCTTATTCTCTCCCTTTCCTTGATTCTCTCATTTTTCTTTCTCTCGTAATCCGAGTAGTTGCCGCTGTATTTGGTGAGCTTGCCCCTCTCTATCTCGTATACTTCCTTTACTGTTCTATCGAGAAAGTCCTGGTCATGGGATACAACCATGAGACCGCCTTTGTAGGTTTTCAGGTAGCCCTCCAGCCAAGTAAGAGAGTCGATATCCAGGTAGTTGGTCGGCTCATCAAGGAACATAAAGTCTGGCTCTGATATAAGCATTCTTGAGAGCGCTATTCTCATTTGGTAGCCAGATGAGAATTCATTCGCCTTTCGTTTAAAGTCGCTTTTTTCAAATCCCAGCCCTTCGAGTATGTTCTCTATTCTCCATTTTCTCTCCCAGTAGGAGGTATTCTCGAGTCTCTCTCTTATTGCTGCTGCTCTCTCAATGCTTTTTTCGGATATATCACTCTCGCACTCTTCAAGCTCATCTATAAGCGGCTTTAGCCAGTCATAGCCTTCCTCTGCGCTATCGTATAGGCTCTTTTCTTTGAGGAGAATGTCAGACTGGGCAAGATATGAGGCTCTTGCCCCCTTGGTTATAGACCTCTCGCCTCCATCAATATCAATTAGGCCAAGGGCTGCTTTCATCAGTGTCGTCTTTCCAGATCCATTTCTTCCGACAAGCGCAACCCTTGAGTTCTCTCCCAGAGTGAAGCCAACGTCCGAGAGTATGAGTCTCTCAGAGAAATAGACTGTTATTGCTGATACGCTGAAGCTTTTCACCTTATTGCGCCTTTAAATTCTTGAAGCTATGATTTAGATGAAAAATATCATCAAATTACAAGCGATTTCAAGGATAGCCTATGATATGTCTTACTCTATCTGGCTCTACTCTTGATGAGATGAGAAGAGAGACAGAGGAGAATGGGAATTACGTTGACTTAGTTGAGCTGAGATTGGACCTCTTGGATGAAAAGGAGCAGGGTAGAGCCTCCCTCTTTCCATCCATGGTTGATAAACCCGTTATTCTAACCTGCAGAAGAGTCAAAGACGGCGGAAAGTGGGATAAGAGCGAGAGGCTGAGAAGGGCTCTGATGCTGAGCGCTCTGGATGGAGAGTTTCGCTATATCGACATTGAAGAGGACATAAGGCGAAATACTCCGCTCGAAGTAAAGGCAAGAGAGAGGGGAGTGAGGATAATAAGGAGTCTTCATGTATTCGGTGAGATTCCCTCAAATCTTCTCACCATTGCAAAGAAGATGGCCACTGGAGGCGATATTGTGAAGATCGCGATAATGGTCAGAAGCATAAGAGAGACTGAAGAGCTCTTCAGACTCTCTCAGAAGCTCTCAGATATAGACAAGATCATAATCGGAATGGGGGAATATGGGCTTCCAACCAGGGTCCTCTATAGAAAAATGGGCTCTTATCTTGTCTTCTCATCAGAAAAGGAGGTAGCTCCAGGGCAGATATCTGCAAAGAAGCTCAAAATGCTCTATAGAGCCGACAGAGTGAATAAGACTACCAGGGTCTTTGGCATTGTCGGCAATCCTGTTCTGCACTCTCTCTCGCCAGAGATACACAACCCTGCATTTCATAGCCTAAATATAGACGCAATCTATCTGCCATTTCCCTCTGAGAGCATAGGAGCCTTCTTTCATTTTGCAGAGTATATGAGAATAGAGGGCTTCTCGGTGACTATCCCATATAAGAAAGATGTTCTCTCTTACCTGGGGAATGTCGACAGAGAGGTGAAGATGATTGGATCTTGCAACACAGTTGTAAGGCGCGGTGAGCTCTGGAAGGGACTCAATACCGACTATTCAGGCTTCATACTTCCGATAATCAAGGATATCGAGAGCTCAAGAATCAAGAGCGCGCTGGTTGTCGGTGCTGGAGGAGCCTCAAATGCAGTGGTGTGGGCTCTGAGGAATTTCTCCATAAAGGTGACTATTCTCAATAGAACGCTTGAGAAGGCTGAGATACTGGCAAAGAACAACCTCTCTGATTACGACACACTCGAGAATAGAAAGAAGTATGAGGGCAAGGTCGACCTTATTGTTCAGACAACCAGCGTAGGTCTCTATCCTGGAGAGAATATAAGTCCACTTGAGGGCTTTTCATTTACGGGAAAGGAGATTGCATATGACATCATCTATAGGCCGAAGATGA
>CANRIJ010000063.1 GCA_947630635.1 uncultured Spirochaetaceae bacterium
CTCTCCAGGATGAATTGTATCAAGAATATAGTACATATGCCTTATGGCGCACTCTCTTGCAAATATAAATGAGTTGTATCTCACAAGTCCCTTTATGACGAAGTATGTGCATACGGGGCTGACTCCTCCCATATAGCCCATGCCATTCTCATTGAAATACTTGGAGCTTCTCGGAACACTTGGGAAGGGGTTATCGGTTCCAAATTCACTCTCATCCTTGAGTGAATCCAAGAGATAGGAAGCATACTCATCATTCGGAATCTCTGCAAGAAGCGTATAGAAGGCGCCTATATGCTTGTTTCTGATGATGTTTCCTTCCTTATCAAGGTCATAGTAGAACTGGGTCTCCTCGTCCCACATCATCGAATTCACTCTGGTCTTTATGGAGAAGTAGATTCTCTTATACCTGAAAGAGAGCTCCTTATCATTGAGAATGTCGCCGATATACGACATAAAGAGGGCAAAGACAGCAATCAGAGAGTTGTAGTCCACTTCATAATACGCATTCTCTCTAGGAAGATTTCCCATATGAGTCGCAGAATACGGAACACTGTAAAGGCCATTCTCCTGCTGATAATTTGCCTGAAGCCAGAAGTAGTACTTCTCCAAGTACGGAACAACGTCCTTCAGCCTCTTCTTGTTTCCAATCTTGTGATAAAAGACAAACTCTATGTATGGCAGAAGGGGAAGAGTTGCCCCCTTTGGGTTGTCTTCAGAGAAGATGGGGTCCCTGGTCTCGATATTGTATCTCTCGGCTATCTGGCCATCTTCCCTCTGGCACTCATAAAAGAAATCAATCATTGAATATGGGCTATAGTACTGATTGCTATAGGCCAAAAAGAGCGAAGAGAGCATAGACTCATAGAGGCTGATGCTTCCATCCTCGCTATATGTCATATAGCCTTCGGGAAATGGCGAATCCTTGATTCCATCATGCCATTTCTCTTCAATCCATACCCAAGTTCTATCATACATATCCACAAAATCCTGGTCATAGAAATGGATTTGCGGAACTAGATCTTTTATCACTAGGCTTTCCCTTCCTGCAAAGAAAAAGCGATTAATATCACTACTAATCGCAATATAGATATTACAATAGGTGACTATACAAGTCAAACTCATTTTTTTGCAATATCACTCTATAATTTAAGGAATTACACAAAAAAATATAAAGTTTTTTAGCTATCTAATCAAATCGATTGCACCAGGTAGGAGCTCGAGGGAAAATTGAGTTCCCTCCTTTGTGAAAATCTCTCCATCTACATGCGCCTGAACGTCTTTTTCAGAGGAGACAATCGATACCTTAGATGCCCTTACATAGGTAAAGTTCCTCTTGTCTCTGACATGGGCTCCCCTTAGAAAGTCCAACACGAGCTTTATTAAGCCCCATCCACTCACAAGATGGTTTGTAAACATGACATCGAATTTCCCATCATCGATAGAGGCAAGAGGAGTCATCATAAAGGCAGAGCCCATCCTTTGGCCATTGGCAATAGATATCTGCTGGCTCTCAAGATCCCTCTCCTCTCCGTCTATAGAGAGCCTGATCTTATAGCCCTTTGGAGGATTTCTGAGAATATATAAGAAGGCCGCTATATAGCTTGGCATTCCATTAAGCCTCTTGTATTCCATAGCCCTGAAATTGACCATCGGCTCAAAGCCAAATCCGGCACCGTTGAGAAAGAACCTGCCCTCGGGATGCTCAGGTCCCTTGCAAAGTCCCACATCTGTCTTCTTCGTCTCGCCCTTAACAATGAGATCGACGGCTTTATTCACATCAGTTGGAATCTTGGCAATCCATGCAAAATCGTTGCCCCTGCCTAGTGGAACAATGCCCATCTTGGCTCCCTCCCTGCCAGGGGCTTTCATGATGCCATTTACAACCTCATTTACAGTGCCATCTCCGCCTGCTGCAATAATCACCTTGAAGCCATTTCTAACTGCATTCTCGCTAAGCAGCTCTCCATGTCCCTTCTCAGAGGTATAGCCTACTACAACGTTATAGCCTCTCTTCTTGAAGCATTCGACTACATCCTTCTTCCTGCCCCCTTTTTTCCCCTTGGAGGCATTTGGATTGACTATGAGAAATGCTGGTTCGTTATTGCTATTCATAATTATAGATAATTCATTAATTTCTATTGTCTTTTTATATTCATATCATATAAGTGAGCTTGTTTAAAGAAGCCTTAAATTCTAAATTGTACTGGTGCGTGTACTCAGTAGGGAAATGCTAAAGAGCCTATTTGCAATTTCCGTCCCAATAATGCTTCAGAATCTCTTGGTCACCTCTTTGTCCTTTGTGGATACCCTGATGATTGGATCGCTGGGAAAAGAGGCAATTGCCGCCGTTGGGGTTGCAAACCAGATGTTCTTCATAATCACGCTATTCTTCTTTGGGCTCTCATCTGGATGCTCAGTCTTTCTTTCCCAGTTCTTTGGCGCCGGCGACTGGGAATCAATGAGGAAATCAGCCTCTTTTGCCCTTATGATAAGCCTAGCCGGATCTATACTGCTCTCATTCCTGTCATTTGCTTTCCCAGATATAATTGTTGGCATATTCACAGAAGACCCCCTTGTAATTGCTCCGGGAGTCTCATATCTGAGAACTGTCGCACTATCATACGTGTTCTCTGCTGTATCTGCCATATTCTCCGCGGGCTTTAGATCAACGGGAAAATCGTATATCCCTCTCTTGATATCACTCTGCTCGCTCTCGCTCAATGCATTTGGAAACTACCTCTTGATATTCGGAATTGGACCCTTTCCAAGACTTGAGGTAGAGGGAGCGGCCCTCGCAACCCTCTTCTCGAGAATAGCCGAGTGCCTCCTATTGATAATCATCGCATACAAGAGAAAAGAGCCATTCAGGGTCTCATTTAAGAAGGGAAAGCTGAGGCTGAGTTCGAAGTTTATAAAGACATATCTTATTACAGCCATGCCAATACTTTTGAATGAGTGCCTCTGGTCACTTGGCATGGTCTTATATAAAGTCGCCTACTCTAGTCTTGGAACATCGGCCCTCGCAACTGCAAATATCTCTGAAGGAATACAGGACTTCTTCTTTATTGTTGCACTGGGAATGGGAAATGGAGCTGCAATTGTAATTGGAAACACTCTTGGAAAGGGCGAGAGAAAGAGGGCCATATCCTATGGATACCAGATAGAGCTTATGTCGCTATTTGTCGGAATACTCATGGGAATCCTCGAATATAGCCTATCGCCCATCTTTGCCTCATGGTTCAACGTAGAGGATCAAATTAAGGAGCTTGCAATTGCCTCTATCAGGGTAAACTCGCTTCTGATGCCAATAAGAACACTGAACAATACGATTATCATCGGCATTCTCAGAGGCGGAGCAGATACTCGCTATTCGCTTATATCGGAGATATCGTGCGTCTACCTCTTAGGAGTGCCCGCAGCATTTATAAGCGCAGATCTATTTCACCTTCCCCTTAACCTTGTATACCTTGCAGTATCAATTGAGGAGGTGGGAAAACTCGTTCTAGGCCTTATAAGGCTCTTCAGCAAAAAATGGGCAAATACAATCACAGAAGAGGAAAAGAAGAGAGCTATGCTTACTCAGGCCACTATTCTGCTATAATGAAAGCGTGAAGGAGAAAAGACTTAAGAGCCTCAATATAGTCCTTGATGACTCTCTTATATTTGGAGAGATATCGATTGAGAATGGAAAAATAGCATCGATATCAAAGACGGGTGACTTCAAAGACGATTGCCCCATTCTCATCCCCTCCTTCATAGATACCCACATACATGGCTACGGCGGCTATGGAACTGATGATGGGGATGCTCTGAGCATCGTAAAAATGTCCTCTGCCCTCTTAGAGAGCGGAAGTCTCTCATACTTTCCAACGATATACACCAATCCGCTAGATAAGATGATCAAAGACATCAAAGCAGTTGTGGAAGCAAATAGGGAGGGCCTTGGCGCCTCCATACTTGGCATACACATAGAGGGACCATTTATATCCGAGAAAAGAAAAGGCGCCCAAAGTAGATCTGGCATTCTCGCCCCATCAATAGAGAGCTTCAATGCACTTTATAAGGCATCAGAGGGACTATTGAAGGCAATGACCATTGCGCCAGAGATCGAGAATATCGAATCTGTCATAAAAGAGGCAGAGAAAAACGGCATTGCCCTTCTTCAAGGGCATACAGATGCAGACTACAGAACATCAATAGACAAAATCGAACTAGGCGCAAATGGAGCAACACACCTTTTTAATGCCATGACTCAGATGACTCAGAGGGCTCCTGGCGTTGTTGGCGCCTTTCTGGAGAGAAGAGATACCACTGCAGAGATTATACTGGACGGAAAGCACGTACATAAGGCAGTAGCAAAAGCTGCAATAAATGCAAAGGGAGTCGATTCAATAATTGGAATAACAGACTCTCTATCCCCTACAGGCAAAAAAGAGGGTCCCTTCTTTGCAAATGGGAGAGAAGTCACTGAAAGAGATGGGCTTTGGGTAACCAAGGGAAATGAAAGCCTAATACAAGGCTCATCTCTTACCCTCTTAAAGGCTTTCCAGAATCTAATATCGTGGGGCTATTCGCTAGTTGAAAGCGTTAAGATGACAAGCTCAAATGCAGCGAGGCGATACTCGCTTACAGGGCGTGGCTATATAAGAGAGGGATATATAGCAGACCTCTTGGTTCTGAAGAAAAATCTATCAATAGATTCAATATACCAAAATGGGGAGGAGAAGAATGTGGTATGACAATCTAGAAAACAAGAATCTCTGGAGAATATTCAATGCGATATCCGAAATACCCAGAGAGAGCGGACATGAGGAAAAGATAAGGGAGTTTCTCGTCTCTTGGGCAAAAGAGCACAATCTCGAAGCCAAAATAGACAGAGCTGGAAATGTGATTATAAAGGCAGAGGCAACAAAGGGCATGGAAAAGAAAGAGCCCCTTGCCCTTCAGGCCCATATGGATATGGTATGCGTCAAGAAAGAGGGCTCTAAGCATGACTTCAGAAAGGACCCCATAGAGATTCTGGCAAAGAACGGAAAGCTTGTTGCCAAAGACACCTCTCTTGGAGCCGACAATGGAATTGGAATGGCAATTGCAATGGATGCCCTCAGCGACAAAGAACTCGAGCATGGAAGACTTGAGGCAATATTCACATTCAGCGAGGAGACTGGACTCAATGGGGCATTCCAGCTAGAAGAGAAAGACGTAGTCTCAAGACGCCTAATCAATCTCGATAGCGAAGAGGAGGGCATCTTCTACATCGGATGCGCAGGCGGCGTGGATATTACCGCAGACTATGAGAATATGAGCCCAGAGAGCGTAACAAAGGGCAAGGCGCTAAGAGTAAAAGCCTCTGGAATGCTAGGAGGACACTCTGGAGGAGAGATCCACAAAGAGAGGGCAAATGCAATCAAGGTCCTTGCCAGAGCACTCTATACCATACAGAAAGACCAAGACCTCCTTCTTTCGGATATAAAAGGCGGTACACGAAGAAATGTCATCCCATCTAGCGCAGAGGCCCTAATTGTGGTAAATGACGCTGATAAGGCTCGCCGCGCCATAAGCGAGCTTCAGAAAAAGCTCTCGGATGAGTACTCTCTCTCAGATCCAAATATCAGACTGGATGTCGAAGAAGAGAGCCTCCCAGATAGAGCATTAAGCGACTTCGACTCCTATGATGTAATAGGAGTTCTCTACTCCTCTCCAAATGGAGTAAGAGCAATGTCTTTAAAGACCCCAGGGATCGTAGAAACCTCCTCAAATCTGGCAGTTGTGTCAATGAAGAATATGAAGGTGTTTGTAGAGTGGTCAGTAAGAAGCCTTGTTGAGAGCCTCAGAGACAATACTGCCGATGAGATTATCGCTCTTGCCTCTCTCTGCGGCTTCAATGCCAAAGCAGGCTCTGCATATCCCGGATGGGCTCCAAACCCAAACTCAAGTCTCTCAAAAGAGCTTAGAGAGGCATATAGAGAGTTCACTGGAAAGGACCCTGTTGTCACATCGATACACGCAGGCCTTGAATGCGGAATAATCAACGACCGCGTTAAGGGAATGGACTCAATCTCAATCGGGCCCGATCTATTTGATGTGCACTCTGTGAATGAGAACCTGGATATAAAGAGCGCAGAGAGACTCGACGACTTTATCAAGGCATTTTTATCCAAGAAATGAAGAGAATAGCAATCGCATCGGCAAGGCAGAGCCCAATAGGCTCTACCTTCAACTACAAGCAAGACTTCATAAATGAGTCCTATGTTGAGGCCATATTCAAATCCGGGGCACTAGGATATATTCTCCCATTTACAGACCCGCCAAATGCCCTGGACCTCTTAGATGGGTTTGATGCGCTTCTCCTTCCAGGAGGAGAGGACATTGACCCGCTTGTATATGGAGCAGAAGAGACCTATTCAATAAACAGAGACGCTGCACTGGATAGACTCCAGATAGCCCTAGTTCATGCGGCAATGAGGCTCGAGATACCGATTCTGGGAATATGCAGGGGACTCCAGATAATAAATATCACCCTTGGGGGAACGCTCTATCAGGATATAAAGCGAGAGTTCTCCCAAAAAGTAAATCACCTCAGGCTCGATATCCCCTACTCAGCCGCACACACTGTAAAAATAGAGAGTGACTCATTTCTCTACAGAGCCTTCAAGAGAGAGATTCTTGATGTAAACAGCGTTCACCATCAGGGGATAAAGGACCTTGGGTATGGGCTTAAGGCCACAGCAATCTCCCCCGATGGACTTATTGAGGCAATAGAGGGAGAGAACATGGTTGGCGTGCAGTGGCATCCTGAGGCAGAGTACCGCGAGATGCAGGATATCTTCAGGCTCTTCATTGAGGAGTACATACCTTGAATAGAGTATTGAAGCTGAATCTTGAAAACGACCTCTGGTATGAGAGTGATAATAGAGTCCTCTCCGAGCTTTTAAGGGCAATAGATGAGGAGAAGCCTGGCTTTGACGCCTTTTCAAAGTACTCATTTGCCTTTGATGAGGAGGATCTCATTCTGAAGGAGCTTGAATCCGGCTCCTATAGCGGACCGCCTGCGCTGAGAATAAGAGATAGAAGGGAGTTCTCGTCTCCTACGAAAATCGATAGGGGGTCATACCTCTTCTCTCAGCTTCCACTCCCCTCATCCTCTATCTCGCTTAAATTTATCATAATGCCCTTTCTCAGAGGCTCGAGAGAGGGCACTCTCTATGTGCGCCTCTACAAAGAAAGCGCACTTGAGTGCGTGATGCAATTGATGATGCCTCTCAATTGAACAGTCTATTCAAGCAAGATATACTTTTCCCCATGGAAGTTCTGAATCTGACTCCCACAATCCACAAAATCACATTCAACACAGGCGATGAGATCTTTCTTATTGGCACTGCGCATATTTCCAAAAACAGCGTAGAGGAAGTAAAGAGAGTCATAGAAGAGGAAGAGCCAGATAGGGTGTGCATTGAGCTAGATGAGGGGAGAATGAAGACCAAGAGCCAGGATTCTGCTTGGCAGAATATGGATATAAAGAAGGTCTTCAAAGAGGGTAAGGGCTTTCTCTTATTGGCAAACACCGCGCTGGCCTCCTTTCAGAAGAGAATGGGAGCCCAAACGGGCTCTGATCCGGGAAAAGAGATACTAGGGGCTGCCGAGGTTGCAAAAGAGATGGGTATTCCCGTCTCTCTATGCGACAGAGAGATACAGGTAACATTCAAGAGAGCCTGGGCAAAGTCAAACTTCTGGAATAAGTGCAAGCTCCTTGCAACCCTTATATCCTCAGCATTCTCAAAGGAGAAGATCAGCGAGGAAGAGCTTGAGAAGATAAAGAACGAAGAGACCATGGAGGCCATGCTAAACGAGGTCTCCAAAGAGCTTCCTTCGGTCAAAGAGGTCCTCATCGACGAGAGAGACAGATACCTTGCAACCTCAATCTACAACGCAGAAGGACACAAAAAAGTCGCTGTAATCGGAGCAGGACACACCCAGGGCATAATAAAGAACTTCTCAAGACTTGAGAGCGGAGAGCTAAAGCGCGACGCGAGCGACCTCAATGAGATTCCCAAGAAGAGCAAATGGGGAAAGGTCGCAGAATGGATAGTCCCTACCATCATAATTCTCCTCTTAGTACTAGGAGTGGCGATAAACGGATGGGATCAGGGACTCAGAATGTTTTTGTGGTGGGTTGTGGTCAATGTCTCCTCAACTCTGCTATTCACGGCTCTATCAGGAGGATCGGTATTAACGACGATACTATCTGGCATAACTGCTCCATTCTTTGCCCTGAACCCAGTCTTAGGCGTGGGAATCTTCGCGGGAATCATGCAGGCTACCTTCAAAAAGCCCAGGGTAAAGGACTTTGAGAGCATGAGCGATGATGCCACAAAATTCAGCGGATGGTACAAAAACAGGATCCTAAGATGCCTACTGGTCTTTCTAGGAAGCTCAATTGGATCAATGCTGGGATCTCTCGTCGCATTCCCGCTTTTGATCTCCCATCTATAAAAAAGCGCTGCCAATAACTCCCAAGAGGCCACCTAAGAGCATAACGACAATCGGATTCGGCCTAAAGAGCCTCATAGCAATGAAGGCAAGAGCAAAGATTGCAAAGTGCACCCAATCGACCCCGGAGAGGGATATGCCCATAGGAAAGAGCGACATGAGAATCAGCGATAGAGAGGCAGAGAGAATCAGGGAAATAGAGGTTCCCCTCATGCATCTGAGGGCGCCATCAACGACTTTCAGGCCCTTATACCTGTA
>CANRIJ010000064.1 GCA_947630635.1 uncultured Spirochaetaceae bacterium
CGCGTCGTAATCACCGGCATGGGTGCAGTCTCCCCTCTGGGACTGACTGCGGCAGAAAGCTGGTCGGCAGTTCGGGCGGGCGCCTGCGGCATCGGCCCCATTACCCTATTTCCGACAAAGGTAGCGGCATTTATAGCTAGAGGCCCCGGCGTCATCTCAGAAATCGATATGATATCTCCATACTCTGATGGAATAAGCCACATATGGCGAGTGACAATCTCCTCCTCTATTAAAGAAAGCGATGCATAGCCGCTTATGAAGCAAAAAAGCCTATCTGCAGAAAGCTTAAAAAGAGCAAAAGAGCATCATATCCGCGCTATCATTGTTCTAATTAGCGTAATTGCCACGCAAAAAAGAGAGATGAGAGTATCACTATAATCACGTTTACCTTGAAAAACCTCACTGCGATAAAGGAGAGAATGAGCGCCACAAGCGAAAGAACGCTCTTGTCTCTTATTAGCGACCTCACTATTGATATGACAGCATCTAAAATCACAGCTCCCACTGCTGCAAGAAGACCGGCAAAGAAGAACTTGACATATGCTGAGTCCTTTATGAGGTCATATATGTAAGAGACAATTAGGATTACGAAAAAGGGAAGGTGACCGCTCAATGAGGGCCAATATAGCCCCTGGAAGGCCCAGGGTCTTATAGCCAACGAGAAAAGAGACGTTTACTGCAACCGCGCCTGGAGCCGTTTGGCCAATGGAGAGAAGATCAAGCATCTCATTCTCATCTATCCAGATTCTCTTCTCCACAAACTCCCTTCTTATAAATGAGGCAATTGCAAAGCCGCCGCCAAAGGCAGATGCGCTGATTCTCAGCATAGAGAAGAATATGATAGAGCCCTCTTTGCCCTCTCTTTCAAGCAAGGCCCTCCTTCTCTTTGTCGCCCATCTCCCTAAGCGCCCTTCTAAACTGAAAGAAAAAGAGCACAGAGCAGAATAAAACCGAAATGAAGTCAGAAACAGGCTCTGATAGATAGACAGAAGTTGTCTTATCAAAAGGAAGAACCATCGGCAGGAGGTATATCAGAGGAACAATCAATATGAACTTTCTCATGACAGCGACCATAATCGCACTCTTTGCATATCCTATTGAGGTAAAGGTCATCTGACACGCCATCTGAATGCCAAAGAGGCAAATCGTTCCAAGATATATTCTCAGTGAGCGAGATGCAAAGGATACTAGCTCAGGATCCTTGGTGAAAAGAGAAACAAAGAAAGAGGGAAAAAGCTCACACATCAGAGAGAAAAATAGAGTAAAAGAAGTATCTATGACAAGAAGGAGGAAGAAGGCCTTTTTGACTCTCTCCCTGCTCCCCGCCCCATAGTTAAATCCAATAATAGGCTGAGCGCCCTGGCCAAAGCCCTGAGTAGGCATGGAGATAAGCTGCATAACGCTTGTCAGAATCGTCATCGCTCCCACTGCCAAATCCCCGCCATACCTCAGAAGGGAGGAATTGTAGCAGACAAATATGACGCTCTCTGAAGACTGCATGACAAAGGATGCAAGGCCAAGTGCCATAAATGGGCCTATAACCCTGAAGTTGGGAATCATCGCCTTAAACCTAAGACGAAGCACGCTGTGCTTAGATGACAAGAACCAGAGCACAAAGGACGAGGAGACAAACTGGCTCAAAATCGTGGCAAGCGCTGCGCCCTTTACGCCAAGGGAGAGAAAGAAGATGAAAATCGGATCCAAAATGATATTCAGAAGAGCGCCGAGTACTACGCTGACCATGCTTATATTCGTCTTTCCCTGGCTTGTAATAAAGGCATTCATTCCCAGAGTAAGCTCAACAAAAATAGTTCCAATAAGGTATATGCTCATATAGTCCTGGGCGTAGCCAATGGTATTTTCGCTTGCGCCAAAGGATAAAAGCAGATCTCTGGAGAAGATTGAGAGAAGAATGGTAAGCATAAGAGAGATCGCAATCAGGACAAAGAATGAGTTTCCCATAATTCTCTCAGCACCCTCTTTATCGCCGCGTCCTAGGAAAATCGAGACCCTAGGAGCGCCTCCTGAAGCTGCAAATGCAGAGAATGCAGAGACAATCATGATTATAGGAAAGCAGACTCCAAGCCCTGTTAGGGCAAGAGGGCCGCTCTCTCCCATATGCCCTATGTAGACTCTGTCCACAAGGTTATAGAGCATATTCACCAGCTGTGCCAGCACAGTTGGAATAGAGAGCCTAAATAAAAGTCTTCCTACGCTCTCTCTTCCAAGCTCTACTGTAGATCTGCCAGAAAATGCACTCATCGAGAAGAATGCTACTTCTTTTTAAACGCTGTGATAACTGCACCGCGTATATTCCTTACCCCAATGATTCCAGTTTTCGATATATCCTTGGAGCCAAGGGTGTATATAGACTCAAAGCCCATATCCCTCAAGGCCTTGACTCTTCTGTCAGCAAAAGGAACTGGCCGAACCTCTCCTGCAAGCGAGAGCTCTCCAAAGAATGCAGAGGACATATCAATTGGCGTATTAAGCTTAGAGGAGCAGAGCGCAATGGCAAGCGCTAGGTCAATCGAGCCTTCGCTGAGGCGCATTCCTCCGGCTACGTTCACATATATATCCGAATCGGTAAGAGTCACCCTCGCATGCCTGTCTAGTATTGCGGCAATTCTACTTATCCTCGCAGGATCGATTTTGTCTGAATAGATTCTGGGATAGGAATTCTTAGATGGAATAACAAGCGACTGTATTTCCACTATGAAGGTCCTCGAGCCCTCCACGACAGGAGTAAAGACTATCCCTGACGGGAACTCCTCCCTATCTCGAGAGGCAAGAAAGAACTCAGAGGGATCCAATACTGGCCTAAGGCCATCAGAGGACATAAAGAAGAGGCCTATCTCATCAATTGATCCGAATCTGTTCTTGGTTGCACGCAAAAGTCTCATGCCGCTCTCCACACCCTCAAAGTAGAGAACAGTATCCACAAGGTGCTCAATTATCTTGGGCCCCGCAATAGTCCCGTCCTTTGTTATGTGGCCGATAAAGAAAATCGCAGCGCCTTGGCTCTTTGCAAGCTGAATAAGCTCGGTAGCTGAGGCCTTCATCTGAGCTGGGTTTCCAGCATAGTTCTCCATCTGCACCGAATAAAGAGTCTGAAGCGAGTCCACTATTATGTAGTCGGGCTTAGCAACCCTTATGATCTCCATAAGCGGCTCAAGGCGAATATCAGAGAAGAAGTTGATATTGTCCAAATCAACTCCAAGTCGCTCTCCCCTAAGCCTCACCTGGGATGGAGACTCCTCGCCGGAGACATACATCACCATGCCCTTACTCGCTAAATTCGATGCCATTTGAAGCATCAGAGTGGATTTCCCTATTCCAGGCTCTCCTCCCACAAGAACAGAAGAGGGCTTCATAACACCGCCGCCTAAGACTCTATCAAGCTCGCTTATCCCGCTTGAAAGTCTGAAATTCTTCTCATAGGGCACAGAGGAGAGAGGCCTCAATTTGGCCTCCTCTATATTGTTAGCACCACTAACTAACTTAGGATTGAATACCTTCTCCTCACTATAGGTATTCCATGCCCCGCATTTGGGGCATCTTCCAACCCATTTTGGCTCAGAATGGCCACATTCAGAGCAGATGTACCTGACTTGAGGTGCCTTAGGCATTCTTTAGAAATCCAAGAGCTCTACGCTGAATATGAGGTATGAATTTGGCGGAATAGCGCCAGGAAAGCCATATTCGCCATAGCCAAGCTCTGGAGGAATGATAAGAGTTCTCTTCTCGCCCTTCTTCATAGTCACAAGAGCCTCATTCCAGCCCTCTATGACCTCTCCTACCTTAAACTCTGCAGGCCTACCTCTCATTATTGAGCTGTCAAAGATCCTTCCATCAAGAAGCTCGCCTTGGTAATGGACCCTAACTTTCTGCCCTTCCTTGGGAGATCTTTCCCCCTCGCCCTCTTTTTCAATAACGTACATCAGGCCAGACTTGGTTTTCTCTGCATTAGGATACCTATTGAGAACCTCACGCTCTATCTTTGTCTTCTCTTCTGCCTTCTTGAGGCTCTCTTTCTGAACAGCGCTATCAACAAGCTTTGCAAATGTTGATCCGTCGCTCTTAAAACCCTCGGCCTCCTTTCCTACTCTGAAAATCTCTACGTGCTTGATCTTATCGCCCTGCTTTATAGAGTTGACGACATCCTGACCCTCTACAACCCTTCCAAAGACAGTGTGCTTTCCATCAAGCCATGGAGTTGGAACATGGGTTATAAAGAACTGCGAGCCATTTGTTCCAGGACCTGCATTTGCCATTGAGAGAACACCGGGGCCATCATGCTTTAGCGAAGAATCAAACTCATCGGGAAACTTATATCCAGGTCCCCCAGTTCCATTTCCCGAGGGGTCTCCTCCCTGAATCATGAACTGATCTATAACCCTGTGAAATGTTAGCCCATCATAAAATGGCTTTCCCGCCTCCTTCATATTGAGCTCGCCTGTTGCAAGACCAACAAAGTTGCATACCGTCATTGGTGTCTTCTTATATTCAAGAGAGAGAATAATATCCCCCTTAGTTGTTGATAGAACTGCATACAAACCATCGGAAAGATTTTCTTTTTTCATACTTAACTCCTTTAATTATAAGTAATTATTCATCAAATAATTCGCTGCCAGAACTAAGCATTGCATAGATTCGCTCCAAATCAGCCGTACTCTGGTATCTGATAGTAACCGTTCCTCTCTTAACTGAGCCCTTAACCTGGCACTTTGCCTTAAGAGCCGAAGTGAATTTCTCCTCTATCTCGCTCATTTCAGGTGAAAGAACTCTCTTATTTTTCTTTAGTGGCTCAGCCTTATGTCCCTTATTAAGGCTCTCTGCTAGTGCCTCTGCCTCCCTGACAGAAAGATCGTTATTGAGAATCTTCTCTCTAAGAAGAGTTCTATCGAGGGGATTTCTCAAAGAGAGAATCGCCCTAGCGTGTCCTGCCGTCATAGCCCCCGTTATAATATCGTCCTTAATCTCATCTGGCAAAAGAAGAAGCCTTAGCGAGTTGGCTATCGCGCTTCTCGATTTTCCTATCTTCTGGCCAAGCTCTTCCTGGGTATAGCCAGAACGCTCAATCAGAAATTGATACCCCGCCGCCTCTTCAATGGCATTTAGATTCTCTCTCTGGATGTTCTCTATGAGTGAGGCCTCTAGCCTCTGTATTTCAGAGAAATTCACTATCTGAGCTGGTATTTTATCTAACTTTGCAATCTGTGCCGCTCTAAATCTTCTCTCTCCCGAGATTATCGAAAACTCTCCCGGAGCTATCTCCTCAACAGTTATCGGCTGCAGGACACCCTGACTCTCAATCGATATGGCAAGACCATTTAAGGACTCTTCATCAAAGGTCTTTCTGGGCTGATTTGGATTTGTCCTTATTTTGTCCATTGGTATCATCATGACCTTGACCTTATCAGGATCTCGGTCTTCAGAAATACTCTTATTTATCACATTCTCAACTTGGACATCATATTCAAAATCCTCAATAAGAGATTCGATGCCCTTTCCAAGTCCACGCTTTTTCTTTTCACTAGACACGGTTTACCACCTCTTTCGCAAGCTCATCAAATGCACGAGTACCCTTATTCGATTTATCATAATAATTTATGGGAAGCCCGTGAGATGGAGCCTCGGCCAATCTTATGCTTCTGGGAATAATAGTTTTAAAGACCAGATCCGGAAAGAATTCCGATATGTCCTCAACAACTTCTTGGTTCAGCTTTGCCCTTTTGGAGTACATCGTAAATAGTATTCCCAATACCTTGATCTCTTTATTTAGCTTCTTCTTTACATTGGAGATTGTTCTCATGATAAGATTGAGCCCCTCCATTGCAAGATACTCACACTGCAGAGGAACAATGACATATTCACACCATACAAGCGCATTCATAGTCTCCAAGCCAAGAGAGGGCGGGCAATCAACCAATATATACTCAAATTCACCCTCAACTTGCTCTAAAGCCTTTTTCAGAAAGAATTCGCGCTTGTTCTCATCAACAAGCTCCATTGATAGTCCCGCAAGATCAATGGATCCTGGTATCAAATAGAGCTGCCTTATAAGAGTAGGCTGAATTGTGTTTTTTATATCAACCTTTCCAATAAGAGCCTCATATATGTTAGGGAGATTGGTATTTCCCGAAATAGCTGCCGTCAAATTGCGCTGAGCATCGAAATCAATTATCAGCACCTTATACCCAAGCTCTGCTAAGGCAGATCCCAGGTTAAGAGTCGCTGTTGTCTTTCCTACGCCGCCTTTTTGGTTGTAAAAGATTATTTTTTTAGCAAGCATATGAAGATAATACAGTTTTAGATAGCTATATTCCATTATAAATCTATAATTGACCGGCATATTCAATTGAATTAACTTATATGTACAGGAGATTGAGTAAATGGATGAAGATAAAGTAAAAGAAGCAATTGAAGCAATTAGACCAGCGCTCCAGAACGATGGAGGAGATATAGAATTTGTCAAAATCGTCGAAAAGAGAGTTCACGTCAAACTGAAAGGCGCCTGTGCAGGATGCCCAATGAGCCAGATCACTCTCACTAACGGCGTTCAGAGATATCTGAGAAATACAGTCGATCCAGAAATCGAAGTCATAAACGATATCCACTAAAATAAAGACACGAAAGAAAAACATAAAAGCCGCCAATGAGCGGCTTTTTGTTTCACGTGAAACACCAAAAAATACAATTCTCTAGTCAATTAATAAATCAATACTATTATTAAACAACTTTTATATAAATATTGTATTATATCAGAATTTATAGCAAAAAAACTCTTGGGTAAGATCCAAAACAGATTCACAACTTTAAGTTTCACGTGAAACCCAAGAAACCAAATCGAAATCAAATTGTCAATTTTGAAACAAAAAACCTAAAATAGGAGCGCTATTTAATGTTTTTTAAGGAAAAATACTATTTATAGTAACATCTTAATTTGGCATTTCTTTTTATTTTTGTACTATCTAATAGGATTAAAAGTAGGCATAATAAAAGCCCCTTTAAAAAGGGGCTCTAAAACTGTAAAAGGCTACTCTTCTGTGTCTAGCTCGACACTCTGGGTCTCTGCATCTTCCTGGTAGTCAATAACAGAGAATGCCTGTATTCTATCGGTCTCTCTATTCTTGTTTTCCTTGAATCTTGCAACAATAACGCCACTCGCGCCTCTGCCCATAGTTCTGATGTCTCTTACATGTATCCTGATAACCTGTCCATTCTGGGTCATGAATATAACATCTTTCTCATCATCGACAGAGACAGCATTGACAAGCTCGTCGCCTTCCTTCAGGTTATAGATTCGCTGACCCATAGTATTTCTTCCATGAGATTGGAAGAGGTCGAAATCGACTCTCTTTCCCCTGCCACCAGCAGTTGCAAGGAAGATATCCTTTCCCTCTTCGACCTTCACAACTCCGATGATCTCGTCATCTCCCAAAAGCTTCATGGACTTGACGCCGTGCGTTGCCCTTCCCATGAGCCTTATGTCCTTGACTTTGGTTCTAAGGCCCTTGCCGCTCTTTGTGATAAGCATTACCTCGTCCTCATCACCAACAAATATTGACTTAACCAGCTCATCGTCATCATCAAGCACGATTGCGATTATTCCCTTGGCCTTGGCGTTGATAAAGTCTTTCTGCCTTACCCTCTTGCTTATTCCCTTCTTGGTAACCATGAGAAGAGACCTCTCATCCTCGAATTCCTTGAAGGTCATGATTGTAGTAGGGACCTCGCCCTCCTCAACGCCGATTATAGACTTGAGAACAACAGAGCCTCTCGCGGATTTAGATCCCTCTGGGATATCAAAGGCTCTGATATAGTAGCCCTTGCCAACATTTCTTGAGTCTATATTCTCCTCATTCTTTTTCTTCAAGGCAGTGACAATAAAGACAATATCGTGGGAATTGCAGGTGATTATCTCATCTGCCTCGTCTCCATCAACGTGCTTTGCGCCTCTTACTCCCTTTCCGCCTCTGTTCTGTGCCTTGTACTCCTCAGCTGGAAGCCTCTTTGCAAAGCCCTTTCTGGAGATACTGATTACAACGTCCTCTTTTTTGATAAAGTCCTCTGGATTGGCATTGTCAAGCTCTCTTTCAATGATCTCGGTCCTTCTCTTGTCGCCATAGGTCTCTCCGATTTCGATTATCTCCTTCTTGACGACCTTGAGAACATTCTCCCTTGAGGAGAGAATCTTCTCGTACTCCCTGATTCTCTCCTCAATCTCCTTGAGCTCTGCGAGTATCTTCTCAGTCTCAAGGTGCGAGAGTCTTCCAAGCCTCATCTTGATTATTGCATCGGACTGGATTGAATCAAGCGAGAAGCGCTCCTCGAGCTCCTTAGCGGCAACCTGCTCGTCCTGGGCTTCCTTGATGATCCTGATTACCTCATCAATGTTATCGAGTCCTATCTTCAGACCAAGAAGTATGTGCTCCCTCTCTTTTGCCTTTGAGAGGTCATATCTTGTTCTTCTCTCAATGACCTCCTCTCGGTGGTCGATGTAGACCTGAAGCATCTCTCTGAGGGTAAAGAGCTTTGG
>CANRIJ010000065.1 GCA_947630635.1 uncultured Spirochaetaceae bacterium
GATACGCTTTTGGTTAAGGCAATTCCATCCGGGCCTGTCTGTCACACTGGCTCTGACACATGTTTTGGCGAGAACAACAAGCCAGAGGACATAAGCTCTCCCGAGTTTCTTTTCTACCTCGAGAGCGTTATAAGGGACAGAAGAACAAATCCAGTAGAGGGCTCATATACAAATCACCTTTTCTCAAGAGGACTGAATAAGATAGCTCAGAAGGTAGGAGAAGAGGCAGTAGAGCTTGTTATTGAGGCAAAAGACGACAATAAAGAGCTCTTTTTGGGCGAGGCTGCAGACCTCATCTACCACTTCTTAGTGCTTCTTTCCCAAAAGAATACATCTCTTACAGAAGTAATCGAAGTCTTGAAGAATAGACATTCAAGATAGGTGTCAGATAGAGGCCTCCAAGTGAGGCCTTTTTAAATCAGCGAATGCTCCATGAAGGAAAAGAACGACTCATCTGAGAAGATTATGTGGTCTATTACCTTTATTCCGAGTATCTTTCCGCTCATAACAAGCTTGTCAGTCGTGGCTATATCTTCCTCGGAGGGAAGAAGGTTGCCAGATGGGTGATTGTGCGCTATTGCAATGGCGGCTGCCCTATTCTCAATTGCGGGAGCAAATACCTCCCGTGGATGGATAATCGAGCGATTTAAGGTTCCTACAGTTGCTACAAATGATCCGATTTTCTCTTGTGCGCCATTTAGCATAACCACGATGAAATGCTCTTGCTTATTAGAGGCATAGTGCATGACTTCACGGTAGATATCCTTTGGGGAGCTTATCGGCTTTGATTTTCCATCGAGCTTTCTCCTTCCAAGTTCTATAGCGGCAGAGAGCCTTATCCATGCTGATTTTCCGAGCTTCATCATCATGTCCTTCTTAAGAGTGGGGGAGCTATTGAGAATATCCAGTATGCGCTTGGCATCGTTTTCGCAAGATGTGGTACATCCATAATCCATGAGAGCCATGATAAGCTCTCTGTCGGTAAGGGCCTCAGGTCCTAGCTTCTCTAGTTTTTCCTTTGGCTTTGAGCCATTTTCAGTGTCTTTTAAATTGAGTTCATCCATACATAGTTATATATTTGAAAAATTTTAAATTTTTCCAAAAACGGATTTTTTCACAGGATTGGAACCCAATCCAAATGGGCTCAAAGCCCTTTTCATAGTTGAATTTGCATTGGTTGATGCCGTTATCTTGCTCGAAGGGCTAAAACTTTTGTGGAATGGGTATCGAGTGACATGTCTTAGAATAGAATTCTTTTTTATATCGCAATTGGCTTCATTTCTCCAAAAGCCAATTGGCTACATCGATAATCTCTATGCCCTCATACAGGTATGTCTCTTTTCGAGTCGGAGTGATGATTACTTTGGGTATGCGTCCCTGATTTGAAATAGCGAATTTATCTCACGCTTAGGAGTTTCGCCATCGTCTATGCTATTAGAGACTTGGATACAGATCTTTTCATTGCGCTCTAGGGCAAAATCAATTTTCTTTTTATAGAGTACTCCAGCATAGAGCTCATATCCGCGTCTGAGAAGTTCGATGGCGACGATGTTCTCAATCATTCTGCCATAATCTGCGTTCTTAGTGCCCAGAAACGCATATTAAGGAAATGATCACAGAGGTAGTATTTATCGTTTGAAGAAAGCTGCCGTTTGCCATGAATATCGTACGTCTGACTTTATAGAAGGCGAAGCGTTAGAGAGATACTTGATATAGGCGCTGATGGGCGGTCATTTGTTTTATTGTGCTCTCTTATAAAGCTTTTGGTTATGCTTTTGGTTGATACTTGATTAGAGATATTATCAATTAAGAAATCTGAAAGCTTCTCCATCAGTGGCATGTTGCGGATATGACATATTTCTTTGAGGCGTGAAGGCTGTTGATTGCCTTCTCAAGGCCGCTAAGCATTTGGACTTCGTCAATGAAGATATAATTGTTTTTTCCTGGGATATACGCATTCTCAATATAGTCGCTGAGCTTATGGCATCCATTTGGTTTTTCATATTCATTCAGATTGAAATTGATGTGAATGATACAAAATTTGCGTCATTGTCTTTTACATAGGCTATAAAGGACTCCTTCAGTTTTGATTTGTCGCATCGAGGGTCGCCAGTGATGACTTTTATGTCAGGGGTCATCATGACACATTTAATTTGCTTAGATATAGTCGCGTTCAATCAATCGCATGGAAAATCACCTTGCGTATATTATTGTCTATTTCGCAAAATTAAAAAAATTTTAAAAATGCGAAACAGAGAAGCATCTAAAGGAAAGAGACATGCTGGACTTATGATCCCTTTATTCAATCTCATGCCTCTGATGAGCTCTTTGGACCTCTTCATTTTTTGCCTTTTCTTTTGATCTCTCGAAAAGGCTCTTTGTTTTATCTGCTATCAGCTTTGATAGAGAAAATTCATCCTGGCGATATAATGCTCAATTGTTTTGGTTGGCGTCTAATTGAAGGAGAAAACTTGAAAAGAGCCTTTTTGTGGTTTAAAAATTCACTATGCGACGCTATAGAATAGGCGAGATATCAAAGCTTACGGGGCTCTCTGTAAGAACAATCAGGTACTTTGAGGAGGAGGGCCTTCTTGACTCTAAGCGAACTGATGGCGGACAGAGAATATATAGCGATCAGGACCTTGTATACATTAAGCGCATTCTTGAGCTGAAGGGACTTGGCTTCAGGCTCTCTGAGATAAATCGCATATTCTCTCTTAAAAGAGAGGATGAGAGCGGAAACAAGAGAAGAGCAGAGCTTTTGAGAATATATAGCGAAAGGCTCAGAGAGGATAGGGAGAAGGTTGAGGCTCTAAGGCATCATATTGATGAGCTTGAATGGCATATAAGGCAGCTTGAGAAGGCAGAGGATGGCTTTACATCGTGTCCTGGCTCTCTCTGTGCAAGCTGCGAATATAAGGATAAGTGCACATTCTTCAAGTCAGTCTAAAAGAGAGAGAAGCCACTTGCCAATCTTGTAGGAAAGGCTAGTGACCTCCCTTTCGCATACCCTTGGGAGAGCTTTCATGAAGTACATTGCCTCATAGTTCAGATATCCGCTATATCCCGATGATTCAAGTGAGTTCACAACGCTCTTCCAATCGGTTGTTCCCATTGTCGGAAGAAGGTGCTGGTCTCTTAGTGAATCATTGTCGTTTATATGAGTCTGTATAATCAGGCCCTTAAGGTCATTGATAAATGTTTTGAAGTCGCCGCCTCTCATATTGAGGTGCCCTGTGTCTAGGCAGACTCCCATTCTGCCCTTAAATGAGAGTGCGAGCCTCTTTAGTGAGGGGGAAGCTGAGAACTCTGTCTCATCCTCCATATTCTCCACTGCCAAAATAATGCTCTCAGGAGTATTTTTCAGTAGACGCTCAAAATACCTCAGATTATTGTCAAATGTATCGTAAAGTGGGTGTATAACTGCAATCTTGACTGAAAGCTCCTCTGCCCACTTGAGGGAAAGCTCGGTAAGTGGGCTCTCTTCACCGCTTTTTTGATAGGGAAGATGGCATGAGTAGTAGTTTAGGCCATATTCTTCCTTGATTTTAATAAGGCGTTTTATATAGTCTTTTCCAAAGCCTATCTCCAGAAGCGGAGAGGCGGGCCTCATCATCTCGCATAGGTTTAGGTCGAAGTCTTTAAAGCCGCATTCTGCCATGATGGGAATAATCTCATCCATAGATCTATTTCCATCTCTGGAGAATGCGATGAGATTCGTATTAGACGATATTCTGCGCTTCATAGGACTCAAGGGCATCCTTTATGGTGGTTACCATCTCATCTACTGCCGCATCTATTGTGATTCTTTCATTTACGACATCATCGATATTCTTCTGGAATGAGTAGTAGATTTGGTAGGCAGATGGAAGCCAGAGGTTTGTGAGATTTGGATTTGAGCCATTTAAAGCCGACATTGCTACATGAAAATTGGGATTCTCTTTGATAAAGTCTCTATATTCTTCAGACTCATATACGTTTACATTTAGCGGAATGTAGCCAGTGAGCTCTGCCCACTTAAGCTGAACATCGTCTCTCATGAAGTATTCCAGTACCTTTCTGACTTCGCTAGAGTTCGTGAAGGCGAACATTGCGCCTCCCGAGGGGGCAACTCCTCCAGTTGCCTTCTCGTTTACCATGGGGATTTCGCTTACTCCGACTCTGAAATTGTCTCCCACGGAGTCGATCACGGTTGATAGGTTGGAGGAGGACTGAAGCATAGTTGCAGATCTTCCGGAGGCAAATTCTGTTGATACCCCGCTTGTGATGCTATTCAGATAGCCTGTATCAAAGAGCTCTTTCCATTTCTCGAGGAAGGCCTTATATGTGCCCTCTTTTCCGAATAAAACCTCAGTTGGAAGCCCTTCGTGTCCATTTTTCTTGTTTACGATGTAGCTGAGTCCATTTTGGGCTCCTATGAAAGAGGTGAGCTCGAATGTAGTTGGGACTCCTTGGAGGGCATATCTGGTGACGTTTCCTTTTTCATCCTTTTCTCCTATCTTATCGGCTATCTCGATAAATTCATCAAAGGTCTTTGGAGGCTCAACGCCATTTTCCTCAAAGACGTCTTTGTTGTAGTAGAGGAGGAGACTAGATGCGTTGAATGGCATTGCCAAGAGTCCCTTTTCAGAGGAAAAGGCATTGCGTGCATTTATGAGAATCTCCTCCTCTCTAAGGCCAAGATCTCTCATTGTCACTAAATAATCGGCATTATTCATATCTGTTGCGGCTGTCGCATCCATTTGGGCTATATCAGGAAGTGTCTTTGAGATCGCTGCAGCCTTTACCTTTGTGAGAACATCGTTGGCAAGTCCTTGGTATACTGCCTCAATCTGGATGTTCTCATCCTTTCCAACTGTTTGGTTGAAGTCATTTACAAGCTCTTCAAAGGCCTCGCCAATGAGGCCTGAATTTGGATGCCAGATAGTAATAATCGTTACGCCTTTCTCTCTCTCTCCAGAGGAGAAGAGTGGGAGAATGAGAAATAGAGTAAACGCAAAAATCAGGATTTTTTTCATAAAGCGCTCCTTATTTTATATTGATCCCATTTTCGAGGGCCTTTTCTATTCTTTTCTTGAATATGACCGTTATTACGACAAAGAAGAGGGATAGAAGGACAATGCTTGCCATCTCTGCTCCATAGTCTCCCTCTTCCATAAAGCCAAGCATTGTGATTGCGATCTGAAGTGTTCTTGCCTTGGCTTTATTTGTCACGACAAGCGGCCAAAGAAATGAATTGAATATCGATACAAATGCCTGAATTGATATTAAAAGCACAACGCTCTGATTGAGAGGAAGAAGTATTGAGGATATGTATCTGAAATCTCCTGCCCCGTCTAGACGAGATGCATCGTAATAGTCTTTTTCCGAGGAAGAGAAGCTCAGGGTAAGCAAGATCAGCGAGGAGGCCGAGAATGAGAGAGGTAGCGCGATGCCAAGCCATGTATCCAGTAGGTGGAGTGAGCTTATTGTCATATAGTTCTGAAAGAGAATGGCATCCTGCGGAATGAAGAGGGTTGCCATGAGAATGATAAGTATTGCCTTCTTTCCATAGAAGTTCAGATGAGAAAATGCAAAGGCTCCAAGTATAACCGAGAAGAGCTTGATGATAGTTCCAAGGGCTGCGCTCCCAACTGAGTTGAGTATGTAGTATCCAATATTTTTTATGTTCAGCGCTCTATAGTAGTTTCTGAATTCGAGTCTTGAGGGAAAGAGGCGGGCCTTGCTTTCGTTGAAGTCGCTCTTGGGAAAGAATGATACTGCCACTCCATATAGCATTGGGAATGCGATTACAAGGAGAAGAATGAGCGAGACTATGATTCTCAGTGCCTTCATTTCTTATCCCTTCTGTGAAATATGAGCGAGTATATGACCATAACAAGTGCCGCAGAGAGAACCATCAGTGTGGATACTGTATTCTGAACAGCCCTGTTGCCGGATTTGAATGCCTCTATGTAGTAGTAGAAGAGAATGGTCTCGGTAGATCTAAATGGACCTCCCTCTGTAAGGATGATAATTGGTGCAACTATCAGCAGTGCGTCCTTTATCGCCAAAAATACCGTCATCAAGAGCATTCTCATAATAAGAGGGAGCTCTATGTGAAAATAGATCTGAGCTGAGGATGCGCCATCGATCTCGGCAGCCTCCAGGACTCTTTTGTCGATTGCTCTGAAAGAGGTGAGAAGCAGAATGTAGTCAATTCCGAAATCCAGAAATACTCCTAAGAAAACCAGTGTGAGCATCGCCGGAAATCTCTCATTGAGCCAGTCTATCTCAAGTCCAAGGAGTCTATTTATGATTGATACCCGGCCTCTGAACATCTCTTTGAATATCAGAGTGGCTCCAGAGAGCGAAATGGCGACGGGAAGAAAGAATATCGTTTCTACCGGTCCAAATCCCTTGATTTTACGCGCAGTGAGAGAGGAGGCGAGAAGTGTCAGAAACGTATTTAATGGCACAAAGAGAGAGGTAAATAGGAGAGTTCTTAATATCGAATTCTGAAAGCTCTTATCTTTGAAGAGAAGGGCATAATTAGAGAGCCCAGCAAAGCCAAGAACGACCCCTGAGGTGTTTATTCTCAATAGCGATGAGATGAGCGTATTTAGAAACGGATACAGAAAAAATACAGATGCAAGAATCAGGCATGGAAGTAAATATGCATATGCTTTGATGCATTCTTTCCGTTTCATGTAGATTAATTTATTCAATCGCGATTGTATTATCAATAAGTTTTGGAGCTAAATATTTATATATTAAAGAAATATCTAACAAAGTAATATCTAACGTAAGAATTATTTTTGTGAGGTTTTTGAATTAGGCCTCCCCTTTAATTGACCGTGTTGTAAATGGATATTAGAATTTTCTTGCTTTGAAAAAGAGACTTCTTTCGGTAATAATCGCAATCTTTTCCGTTTTTTGTCTTTTCATTTCATCCTGTGATGATACAAAGACTCCAAAATCATCTTTTCCATCTTGGCTTAATGGCGATTGGATAGTAAGCGGAGGAGCTCCATACACAAGAATCTCATTTCAGAAAAACAGTGTTGTACTCTCGGGGGAAGATGGAGTATCAGTAGACTGCTTTGCAATCCCAAGCGGCAATAAGATTACCCAGATAGATCAAGATAGCTCCAATACCTACTATGAGATAAGGGTCCTATTCAAGAATCTCGATAAAAGCACCAATGGTTTCGATTCGGTTGGCATCGATAATTACAATAGTGAGACCAAAACCGCAGATCTCACAGTCTTTATCAATTCAGCGAATCTTTTCAGTGAGACTCCAATAATTTCCCGCACTGAGATTGCTCCAAATAGCTAGAGTCCAAATTCCTAGCTATTTGATATCTATTTTCTCAAATGTGGAATAGAATTCTACTGGAGGCAAGATGAAACCCACACTTTTGGTTATGGCAGCGGGTATGGGCTCCAGGTATGGCGGAGTCAAGCAGATTGATGCTGTTGGCATGCATGGTGAGACACTCTTGGATTTTGGTGTCTACGATGCTTTTCACTCTGGCTATGGAAAGGTTGTATTTATAATCAGAAAGGATATTGAGAACGATTTTTGCGAAAGACTCTTTGACAGAATAAGCAAGAATATGGATGCAGAGTATGTTTTCCAGTCTCGTGAGAGTCTTTTGACTGTAGAAGAGATAGAAAAATCAAAGGGAAGGACTAAGCCATGGGGAACGATTCATGCAGTACTGTGTGCTCGAGATGCGATAAAGACCCCTTTTACAGTCGTAAATGCAGATGATTACTATGGAAGGAGCGCATATAAGACAATGGGTGCCTATCTTGAGGGGCTTAGAAATGAGGATACCACTCATGCGATGGTTGGCTTTCAGCTTGAGAATACGATGAGTCCCTCGGGCTCGGTTACCAGAGCTATATGCATTGCAGAGAATGAAGAGCTAGTATCTATGGAAGAGAACCCAAAGATCCTATGGAGAGATGGCAAGGTCGTATCGCTACATGAGGACGGGGATATAGAGCTTACTGGAAAGGAGCTTGTATCGATGAATTTCTTCGGTTTTACCCCAAAGGCCTTTGATAGTTTTGAGGAGTATTGGGAAGACTTCAAAAAGTATTCTATTGAGGACCCCAAAAAAGAGTGTCTTCTTCCATCTGGTGTCTCGGAGATGGTAGTCAAGGGTGAGGGTAGCCTAAGGGTTCTCTCTTCAAATGACAGATGGTTTGGAATGACATACCCAGAGGACAAGAAGATGGTGATGGATGAGCTTAGAAAGAAGATCGAGTCTGGGTATTACCCTGAGAGGCTTTGGGAAAGAGAGTGATTTTTTTCCTTTGAAACGGGAAAATAGTTAGAGGGCTAGGAGCTTTTGCTTTTAGCCCTCTTTTTGTATTTCTTATGCGCCTTGCGCTCTGATGCTCCAAGATAGGTGCGCCTATCAACGGGTTTTTCGGCACTCTCTGGAATGAGCCATCTGCCCTTTGGCTTTATGG
>CANRIJ010000066.1 GCA_947630635.1 uncultured Spirochaetaceae bacterium
AGGAGCCCATCCAATCAAGCTCTG
This sequence comes from uncultured Spirochaetaceae bacterium, assembly GCA_947630635.1. Lineage (GTDB taxonomy): Bacteria > Spirochaetota > Spirochaetia > Sphaerochaetales > Sphaerochaetaceae > Ornithospirochaeta. The sequence goes on from CANRIJ010000066.1 coordinate 25, forward strand.
CCTCGCTTTAAAAGAGCTTTAAATCCGCTATTGAGGCTTTGCTCTCAGTTGGGAAGCCCACCATAATGGTTGAGCGTATGACTGCCTCAGGAATCTCATCCCGTATTCTCTTAATCAGAGACACATACTTCTCTCTGTTTCCCTTTCTTCCCATCTTAGACAGAACGCTCTCATGAGAGTGCTGAAATGGAATATCAAAATAGGGAAGTATCTTCTTATTGCTCTTTACTGCATCCAATAGGCCAAGAGGAAAATCGTCTGGATGTATATAGAGCATACGAAGGACAAAGTCTCCCTCGAGCTCAGAGAGGGCTTTTATCAAATCAATAAAGCCATCGCTCTCGCCCCTATCCTTACCATAGGAGGCAAGATCCTGGGCAATGATGTCTATTTCATAGATGCCCTTCTCTATAAGCCTCTTTGCCTCCTTTAAAATCGAGGCTTTATCAAGACTTCTGAGATTTCCCCTGATGATAGGTATTGCACAGTATGAGCACCAGTGATTGCAACCCTCGCTTATCTTGAGATATGCACATCCTGGATAAGAGAGCAAAGTGTCTCTCTCATACCCGCTCTCATTTCCATACTCCTTTGGAAGGAGAGTTATCTTCTTCTCCTCTCCATAGAGCTGAGAGACCACCTCTTTGATTCTCTCAAGGTCCTTGTTCCCGAAAATGGCGTCTGCCTCATCAAGGACCATATTCTCTCCATATCTCTCAGCAAGACACCCCGATAGCACAATCTTCTTATCTGGATACCTATTTCTGAGATCGAAGAATACAGAGAGGGATTCCTCTTTTGCGCTCTCTATAAAGCCGCATGTATTTACAATTAAGAGATCAGCCTCTTCAGAGTTATCAGTTCTCTCAAACCCCTCCTCTTTGAGGTAGGTCAGAAGAATCTCTGAATCAACTTGATTTTTTGCACAGCCCAAGCTCTCTAAATAAACCTTTCGCACGTGAAAAAGATATCGTAATTGCGTAATAAAGTAAAAGAGCCTACTAGCAAAGAAAGCCCCCTCTTCTAATCGGCTTTTTCAGGGAAACTATTCAGTGGAAAACCGGCAAACTCAGAGAGAAAGAGTGCAGACCTCTCTAGCCTCGCTTTATTTCTCCTCTCTGGAGCCCTTTCCAGATCAAGGCTCTTAACGTCGTCTCTATTAAGCCGCACAGAGAAGAGAGTCTGCGGCTTATTTGAAAAAAGCGGCCTCCCGGAAATATTTCCAGATTCACCCTTTACAAAGCGTCTTACCTCAATAGAGACTACTTCATCGTACAAGTAGCGCTTCTTTTTGACAAAGGGACCAAAACCCAAAACATAGAGTATCTCCCTCTTATCATTGTCAAATGTCCAGCTCTCTCTATAGAGAAGCATCATAAATAATAGGGCCATAAAGAGTGTCGGAAAGACTGCCGTCTTCTCAAAAGAGCCCTCCTCTCGGATTATGGAAAAGAGCGCAACGCCAAGAACAAGAATAATGAAGCAGCAGAACATCCTATAAAAATACGATGTTCCATAGGTTGCCCTATTGCCATGTTTATGAAACTCGAATGAATACACATGTAAATGATTACAAAACAAGGAGAAAAATTCTATAGTTCTCACATGAATCGCCTAATAAGGGCAACAAGCGACAGAATAGCCAAAAAGAAAGATGAGCTAGATAAAATCGCTCGCGCTCTCGAGAAAGAAGCACAAGAGGCCTTTAAAGTAAAGAGTCTCCTCTACTCTGATATCTACATCGTACCAACGATGGAAAATGGAAAAATCGGAGCCTTCTTTCCCTCATATAAGGCAATTGCCATAGTAGAGAATGCAATTGAGGATGAGGGCTATGCAATCAATATTCTAAAGCACGAGCTATCACATGCACTTGACTATGCCATTAATGGACTGCCATTGGAGCATGGCAGGAAATTTCGTCAGTACGCATCCTTCTTCTCTATAGACGAAGGCTTTGACAAGGCAAGAGTAAGAGAGAGCCTTGATAAGAGCAAAAGAGACTCAGAGCGCATAGAAAAGCTCTTCAGACTATCAGAGAGCCCCTTTGAAGAGGAGGCAATGAGCGCCCTTAGAAAGGCACTCATGCTATCAGAAAGAAGCAAAAGAGAGATAGATGACAAGAAACTCTACTTTGCAGAGCTTTATGAGAAAAAGAGGATTTCCTATCCAATACAGGCAATTGGAAACATAGTAGCGGAGGCAACCTCTGTCTTTCTCATCAAATGCAAAAATGAGGATAATAGCGCATTCAGCCTCAGATGCTATGGCTCACTCTATGACACAGAGCTTGCAATATACCTATTTGACCACCTTGTTGACAGCATGAAAAGGGAGATAAAAAGGCTGAGAAATAGCGGAGAGAGGATAACACTATCAAGCTTCTCCATAGGAGCAGTCGAGAATCTTAGAAAACAGCTCTATAAAAGCTACAGCGAGGCTCTGATTGCCCTTGATGAGAAAAAGAGGGAAAACAAGAATCTCGCCCTCTCTCTTGTCTTCAAAAACGGGGTAAGGAAGCGAAAGAGCTACATATACTCCTTTGATGAAAAAAGCTACTCAATGGGAAAGACATTCGGCGAGAAGACCCCTCTATTCAAAGAAATCAAAGAGAGAGAGCTCAAATAAGGAAAGACTCTCTCATGTTCAGTCAAAACGCCATTTTCTATATAATGTCCCCATGAAAGTGCTTGAAAGCAAGAAATGCTCCGGATCTGTGAATATACCTGCATCTAAGAGCCAGACAATCAGAGCCCTACTGATTGCAGCATTCTCAAAGGAGCATTCAGTTATAAGAAATCCGCTCTTTTCAGAAGACACTAAGAGCGCACTCTCTGCAATAGAAAGACTCGGGGCAAAAATAGAATACATAGAAGATTCTGGCAGAAAAGACATAAAGGTCGATGCCACAGACTTTGGAAAAAACCTAGATCCGTTTATCGAGATAGACTCGGGCAACAGTGGAACCACAGAGCTGCTTTTGATGCCTATGCTGCTCTCTCTGAATAGCAAGTTCAGAATAACGGGCGACAGCCAGCTTTTAAAGCGACCAGTGGGACCGCTTGTAGAATCCCTAAGAGAGCTCGGCTCTGTGGTTGAGGCAAATAAAGGGCTCCCTCCAATAACTCTCAGCGGACCGCTTCTTGGAGGAAAAACCGTCATAGAGTGCAAGACAAGCCAGTATCTATCGGGACTTCTGCTTGGCACTCCTCTTGGAAAGGATGAGAGCATAATCGAATGCTCTCTTCTATATGAAAAGCCATATGTGGAGATGACCCTTGAATGGCTTAGAAAGCAGAATATCGAATTTGAGATATCAGAGGACCTTGAGAAGGCAAGAGTAAAGGGCGGACAGAGATACCATGGGTTTGACGAGTACATCAATGGGGACTTCTCATCAGCTTCATTCTTCTTCGGCTCAGCTATGATCTCAAAGAGCACTATCACCGTCAATGGCCTTTGCAGAAACGATCCCCAAGGAGACAAGAAAATACTCGATATCTTCTTATCTATGGGGGCATCTGTCACCTGGAATGGGAACTCTGTGACAATAACTGGCCCAAAGGAAATAAAGGGGGGCACCTTTGATCTAAACAGCATGCCGGACGCCCTTCCAATTCTTGCATCAGTTGCTGCATTCAGCCAAGAGGACGTAATAATAGCAAATGTCCCGCAGGCTCGAATAAAAGAGACAGACAGAATCAAGTGCATGAGCGAGAATCTAAGACGCCTTGGAGTGGAAAACGAGGAACTTCCAGATGGGCTGATTATACACGGAAAGGGCAAAGTAAATGGCGGCAGCGTCATGGGCTACTCTGACCACAGGATAATAATGGCAATGGCAGTAATCTCTGCAGCATCGGAGAAAGAGATAGTTATTGATGATGTAAGCGCAGCAGCAGTAACTTTTCCAACCTTCTTCGAACTTTTTGATAAACTGAGAAAATGAACAAGACATACAATCTGAGATCTGATACATTTACCCTTCCCTCCGAGGGAATGAGAAAGGCAATCTACGAGGCTGAGGTAGGAGATGACGTATACAGAGAGGACCCTACTGTAAGAAAGCTTGAGGAAATGAGCGCAGAGCTATCTGGAAAGGAGAGCGCGCTCTTTGTCTCATCCGGTTCAATGGGAAACCTTATTCCGCTTATTCTCAAGGGAGGACTCGGGAAAGAGGTCATAACCGCCAAGGAATCGCACATAGTAAGGCATGAAATAGGAGCTGTTGCCTCCATCTCCCGAACACTAATCAATATTGCCAAATCAGAGAGGGGAATACTCAACCCAGAGTCAGTTGAGAGCCTGATACACGAAAAGGCCTATGACTCGTCTGAGGCATCGATAATAGAGGTTGAGAACACAACATCGGGCTTGATATACCCACTTGAGACAATGAAAGAACTCAAGAGAATAGCCGAAAAACACGATTTATGGGTTCACCTTGACGGTGCGAGAATTTTCAACGCAGTTGTTAAGACCAAGATTTTGCTCTCCTCTTGGGCAAAAGAGGCAGATGACGTGACATTCTGCCTCTCAAAGGGGCTTGGAGCTCCCATGGGATCTGTTCTTGCCTCCACAAGAGAATTCATAGATGAGGCGAGAAGGATCAGAAAGATACTCGGTGGCGGCTTAAGACAATCTGGATTCATGGCAGCTGCCGGAATCTACGCGCTTGAGCACAATGTAGAGCGCTTGGAAGAAGATGACCAAAACAGAATATCAATATCGAGGGCTATTGAGGATACAGACCTCTTTGATATCGATATATCTGAGACAAACATGATCTTCTTCAAAGCACGCTATAACAGGAAAAAGTCCTTAGAAGCCTTTATAAATAGGGGTATACTCGTACTAGAGGAAGGAGATGACATAAGGGCTGTGACAAGCCTCAACATCACCAAAAAGGATGCTGAGGAGATTGCAGAGCTTATTAGAGGCATCAAAAAAGAGGAAGTCAAATGAAAAGAGAAATTGCCCTTTTCACGGGCACGGGGAACACTCTCTTTGTAGCAAACCAGATAGCAAATGAGGATGAGATATTCTTCATTGAGAAATATATAGACGGAACAAAGACAATAGACGAAGACACAGAGTCTCTGGGAATAATGTTCCCAACTCACGTTGGAACCATCCCAGATGAGGTAGAGATATTCATCAAAGAGGTCCTTGGGAAGAGGGACAACTCGAATCTTGGATATGTCTTCTCCATTTGCACTTATGGTGGCATCAAGGGATCTGCCAACTCAAGAGTAGAGAAGCTCTTAAAGGAGGCAGGAATTGCACTCTCCTATTCAAATGCAGTCAGAATGCCTGATGCATACCTTCCGATTGACAAAAAGCCGCTTTCGGAAATGGAGACCCTTGCCTTTATAAATAAGAAGCTCAATAAATTAGACAAGATCAAGAACGATATCGAGATTGAGAGAGTAAGGCTTACACCCTTCTCCGAGAAAATAGGAGCCAAAATCCACAAATGGGCAAAAGGCCAAAAAGACCGCTACACAAAGACCAACAACGGATTGAAGCTCACAGATAGGTGCGTTGGCTGCGCAACATGCTACAGAATCTGTCCCGTTGACAATATTGTTATGAAAGACGGTAAGCCAAAGTTCAGAAATCACTGCATAGAATGCTACGCATGCTTTCACAGATGCCCAAATTTCGCCTATGAATATAAGGGCGTAAAATCCCAATACAAGGGACTAGAAGACACTTCAAAGCTTTTCAGGAGATAGCATGGATTTCAATAACTCACCAGAGAGAAAAAATACCAACAGCGTAAAATGGAACAAGAAGGCCTTAAAGGGACTCTCGGGAAATGAGAATGCAATTCCCATGTGGGTTGCAGATATGGACTTTCCGCCAGAGCCCCATATCAAGAAAAAGGGAATAGAGATAGCCGATCTCGGCGTCTACGGCTACCCCGTCTTTGACGATATAATCGATAAGGGCGCCTATTTTATCGAGAATAGGCACAATTGGAAAATCGACAAATCAAAAGCCCTATTCTCAATGGGGCTTCTGCACGGAATCGGACTCTCAATCGACCTTTTTACGAAAAAGGGAGACAAAATACTCGTTCCATCTCCTACCTATAGACCATTTAGAGAGCTATGCCGGCTATCAGACAGAGTCATGGTAGACCACGAGCTTGAATATAAAGACGGACAATACTCACTCAATAGAGAGCGCTTTATAGAGGATGCAGAGAAATCGGATATGATTCTCTTTTGCTCACCACATAACCCATCAGGCTTGGTTTTCAGCCTAGATGAGCTTCTTTTTGTCCTTGAGACAGCAAAACGCCTAGATATTCCCGTAATATCAGACGAAATTCATGCAGATTTAGTTCACCCAGGAGTAAGCCATATACCAATGGGAAAGGCAAATGAGAAAATCGGGGCTAAAGTCATAACGCTCTTTGCTCCCTCAAAGACATTCAACGTGGCTGGTGAGCACTCTGCCATCATTATCTTCTCAGATGAGAAAATGAAGAGTGAATTCGAGAAGAAGCAAGCAGCGCTTTGGCTTACAACTCCAGGCTATCTGATTGGAGAGTTAATGAGAGAGGCCTACCAAAACGGACTTGAATACAACAAAAAGCTTACCGAGTATCTAAAGGAAAACGCCGATTATATAAGAGAGTATCTCAAAGAGAGGATACCAGAGCTGAAACTTGCCAACGGCAATGCCTCATTTGTGACATTCATTGACTGCTCAGAGATCTACGAAAAGGCAAAAGAAAGGGTTCTCTCAAATCCCGATAAATATGCATTCGGAAAAGACGCAGGAGTTCTGTCTCTCTTCTTTGGGGTAGACGGCGGCGTTGCAATGAACGATGGCACTTGGTTTGGAGAGCAATACAAAGACTTTGTAAGAATCAATTACGGATGCTCAAGAAAGATGCTGAAAAAGGCACTTGAGGGCATAGAGAAGGCAGTAAAGTCTCTTAGATAAGATCGGACTCCCATATAGGACCCAATGAGAAATCCCTTACATAGAGGCATGTCCCATAGGCAGGCTTTGAGTATACTGCCTCTGCTGCCTTCATGTATCCCAGTACCTGGCTCCTATGAAAATCCGGGTCTTTGACTCTATCTGTCTTGTAATCAACGATAAGAATCGAATCTGGGCGATGGATAACAAGGTCTATAGCCCCTCTTAAGAGGCTATCGCCCTCAAGCGCCATAAAAGGCACCTCACCTTCAAGCTCCATATTCTCCATGTAGCTCTTATAGAACCCCGATGCCATAAGGCCCATGCCAATTCTCTCAGCTTCGCTTATTAGCTCTTCTCTTATCCTCCTCTCAAAAGAAGAGCTCCCCTCTGAATACTCATAATCAAGGGAGAAGAGCCTCTTATGTATAGCCTCATGAACAAGGGTCCCAAAATATGCCCTTAGAGATGGATTCTTATCAAGGTATACATCGACAGAGAGTCTTGGAAGGACCTCGCCTCCCCTCTTTTCATCGCTTTCGTCAAAGCGATGGGAAAAGGCCTTTAGACCTACCTCGCTCTCTCTTATTCTCACCTCTGGACTAGGAGATTTACTATACCAGCTCTCTTTCCTGAAAGCCTCCCTCTCATGGGTATAAATACTGCTCTTCTGATAAGTGGGGATCTCAAACTTCTCGATCTCATTCTCTTTTTCATTACTGGCGAACTTGTCGAAATAGACGCCTAAATAGGTGCCCTTATTCGTGTTTGATAGGTTGGATGCAGTCACCACAAGATGGTCAGCGGCTCTTGTAAGGGCAACGTAGACTCTCCTTTTTGACTCTTCTCTCTCTAACTTCTTCTCAAATTGACCAAGTGCCTTGGAAAAAGGAAGAATACCTTTGTATTTCTTTTTGCTATCGACTGAAGAACTCTCATCATCATTTTTGGTCTTGATATCAAAGAGCGCGACCTCCCCGCCATGATTTATCATGGCTGTGCTGGATTGGCTTGACTTCATCACCTTATCTGATAGGTAAGAATAGAAGACAATCGGAAACTCAAGCCCTTTGGCAGAATGGACAGTAAGAAGCGTTACTCCCTCTTCATTCAAACGCTCTATATCTATATCCACCATGGAGTCTTTTCCGATCTTTGTTTTCAGACTGTCTACAAAGGAAACGATGTTCTCGCCATCAGACTCAGACTTATATGCGTATTGCCAAAGGTACTCATAGTGCTCTTGGTATATTGAGTTCTTCTTAGAAGACATCAAAAATGCCCTATAACCCGATTTGTAGTAGATAAGGTCTATTG
>CANRIJ010000067.1 GCA_947630635.1 uncultured Spirochaetaceae bacterium
CCCTTTGAGTGGGGCCCAAAGCGTCTGAACATCTCAATGACAGTAGGGCTCATCTTGCCCTTATTCGGGTCATGATCCTCTATCTCTGCCATGAATTTTCCAAGTCTTACAAGCGGAGTGTTCTTCTCTGGCGCAGATGCGTGTCCTCCCTTTCCTCTTGCGATGAACTTGATGTTGCCAGTTCCCTTCTCGAGGGTGCCGATCATGGCGAATTTTGCTTTTACGCCCTTTAGCGGCTCGTAGAGGATCATTCCTCCCTCATCAATTAGAAACTGCAGCCTTACATTCTGGCTCTTGAGGTATTCGACTGTTTTAATCGCTCCATCGCCCTGCACCTCTTCGGTAGATGATGAGGCTATATAGACATCGACCTCAGGAACAAAGCCCTCTTTGATGGTTTCCTCAAGGGACTGGAAGATGCAGAAGAGCGCTCCCTTGGTATCGACAGTCCCTCGTCCCCAGATATCTCTATTGACTATCTCTCCAGAGAAGGGTGGATATTTCCAGTCGCCGCTTGCTGATACAACATCCTGATGGCTCATAAAGAGTATGGGGTTTTTATCAGATTTGCCAGGGTATTTAATCAGAAGCGATGAATCAATGTACTTTACATCGCATTTTGAGAAGACATTTGGAAAGAGCTCTTCGAGAACCTTATGGAAGCGGTCGAACTTCTCTGTGTTTGGCACTCCCGCCTCTGATACTGTCTCTACTCTTATCATTTTCTGGAGCTTTTGAGCATACTCCATGGCTCTATCGGGCATTTACGGCCTCCTTTTTCTTTTCAAGGCGTTTTGTTTTATACAGGAAGAATGCAATTGCAATTGCAACTCCCCCCGCAGGAATCATCATAACAGATGTCTGGTTTATAAGTGATGGAACAGCTGTGGTCAAAACAATGCTGATTGCAAGTGGAATTATGGTTATCTTCCAGCTCTTTGTGAAATACTGGGCTGCCAGTGCTCCGAAAAGCGAGGGAAGGATATTTGCAAATGCTGGCTGTAGATATCTGTTTTCGAGTATCGGAGTAAGCGGGACAATCATCAGAACTCCCAAGAAGATCACAAGCATCGTCATAAGCGCAGAGGATGCAATTGAGAGGGTGGATATTATCGAGCTTTCCTTTGTTCCCTCTTCGACTTTTGCAATATCCTTTGCATAGAAGACGCATGGAAGCTTCATATTGATGATGTTTCCAGTGATGAACGCAAGGTATGATCCGCCTGCTCCCAATAGAGGGACGTAGACCAAGAACTCTACAATCGATATTGCCCAGTATGTAGGACCGACGCGGAGAATTGCGTGTGCGAATCCGCTCCAGTCAATCGATGTTGAGAGTATCTTGGCGAAAATAAATGGGACGGAGATAATTAGCGCAATTCCCACTGATACCATTATTATTCCTGTTTTGTGAATGCTATTTTCGTATTCTTCCCAATCAAATGGCATAGTCTCCTCCTATACAAGTGCAAGTAGGGATGCTGATGCCATCCCGATTAGCATCGAAAGAGATAGGGAGAAGTCCTCGAATCTCTTGTACTTAGAGCTGATCCATCTGCAGAGGCTCATTGATAGAAATGAGACAGCTGCCACCATAAGAGGAATATAGAAGCTGAGGGTATAGCTATCTGTTCTCTCTATTCTTCCCAGTGGTCCATTCACAGCCTGAGCTACATATGAGCCAATAAATGCAGCTGACATTCCAATGAACATCGCTGTCATTGCCCAGGATGCAAATGAGCTTCCGCCTGAGCTCTTCTTTGTTCCAAGCCTATTCAGCTTATTGCTGTAGAATTTGACAAAGAATATCGATATTACAGAGCCAAGGCTTATTCCTACGGTCATAACAAGGAGTATTGTGCAAAGGTTCTGCGTACTCAGTGAGGATGAGGAGTAGTTCACTCCCATGGCCTGGGCAGCAGAGCCAGCCGCCAGTGCCTCGTATTGCAGGTTTCCCACAACCGATAGCCTTAGCCATCCTGCAGGAAGCCCAAGTGTTCCTGCCAGTGCTATGACTCCAAGAAGAATCGATATAGATGGCACTAATGTGAATAGGGCAGAGGAGAAGATCGTTCTCTTAAGAAGAGCAGATCCCATTCCTATTTTTATTCCTGCCCTATAGCTTTTGATGATGAATACCACGCATGTTACTGCGATGAATAATAGAACTCCGCCGACGACTAGGAAAAGCGGTGTGGAGTTTGCTAGAGCTAAATAGTCTTCCATGAGGCTGAAGTTTAGCAGAAAAATGCATTTCCTTGTAGTGTTTAAAGTTATATTGGCAATTTTTTTAAGTGCTTATAGCGGATGCTTAAAGTGCATTTTCTTCTATGGGCTTTTTCCCGCCTGTCGCTCTAAAGAGAAGAGCTGCCATAGCCATGCAAAGGGCCAGAAAGAAAACTATGTAGTATGGGAGTATTTTAAATGTGGTCTTATTTCCCAAGAGGCCGTAGAGTGGTGGCATCAGGGTGTTGCCAACATAGGCAAATGCCATCTGAAAACCGATAATCGCAGCCGACTTCTCCTTTCCGAAGTTATATGGAGTCGAATGTATAAAGGACGGGTATATTGGTGCGCATCCAAGTCCAAGAGTCGTAAGGGATAAGAGTATAAGCGCGTTAGTTCTTACAGGCAGGAGTAGGAGCACTATGGCCAAGAGCACAACAGAGCCTCCAAGCATGATCATTCTCCTGTCTCCCATCCTATTCATTATGAATGCACCAAAGAGGCGCCCGGATGTGAGGCCGATAAAAAAGAGCGAGGAGAAATTGGCGGCACTTACAGGATCTAGGCCTCTGGCTCTCACTAGGTATGTGCTTGCCCACTGCATAATGGTCGACTCGAAGGCGCAATATGAGAAGAATCCAAGAAATAGGAAGAAGACGCCCTTGGTCTTCAGAATATCGGAAAGAGAGATTGGTCTTTTTTCTTTTATCGTCTCAATTTTAGATGGAGACTTCTTCCATACTTTTAATGTAGAGAGGAGAATAAAGGCTATTACAAGCTGCAGAGTTCCAATTATCCTGTAGCCCATTGGCCAGTTGTAGTGGGTAAGCGAATAGCCCATAACAAGTGGGCTTATTATTGCGCCGATTCCCCAAAATGAATGCAGGAGGCTCATCTGCATTGAGCTATAATTTATTGCAACATAGTTATTTAAAGCTGAATCAATCGCTCCGGCTCCAAGTCCATAAGGGATAGCAAAGAGCGAGAGTGCTATAAAGCTCTTTGAGATACTGAATCCAAAGAGCGCAAGGGATGTGAGAAAGACGCTGAAAAGCGTTACAAGTGATGTTCCGAATTTCCTTGTGAGCCTATATGAGGAGAGGCTTGAGACTATCGTTGAGGCTGATATGATCATGGTAATGAAGCCCATATATGATACAGGGACGCCTATTTCAATATGCATTACAGGCCATGCAGATCCCAAAAGAGAATCTGGCAGTCCCAGGCTTATAAATGATAGATATATAAGTGAAAGCAGTAGGATATACATTTTCTGAGATATAGTACTGATTAAGAAGTTTTCCTTTCAAGGCGGAAATCGAGTATTTAAAGAGCGTCTGCTGTCATTTCTTCACATAGTGAGTTTAAAATCATCCATGGTTTATTTATTGAAAATGAGCTCTTTGTATAGAGGATGGTTATATAAATCAGAGTCTCTTTGGATACATTCGAGAATTCTATTGAAAAGGGCTATAGTTAATTTATATTAATTGCCTAGGTTTATTGGTAAATAAAAAAAGGACGGCTTACCGTCCTTTTGCGGCCAACTGGACTTGAACCAGCACGGACTCTCGCCCACCAGCACCTCAAGCTGGCTTGTCTACCAATTCCAACATAGCCGCAGACAAAGCCTAGATTAGTGTTTATCGCCTTGATTGTCAATAATCACCTGCTTTTCAAATGATTAATAGCCACTTATTTTTCGCGTTAATCTCTCTTTGCTTTGCAGCTTTGCTGAAAAGAAAAAGTCTTATTTTGATAAATGCTTATATTGTCTTGAGTTATATATTTAAAGAGTTTTTTGGGATGAAAATGCCATTTTCTTTTGGATTTGATTGGTTATATTTCGATTAGGAACGGGAACAAGAAGATGAAATTTGAGAGATTTGTTAAGGAATTGATTCAGGGCGGTTGGTCGCTAATCGGAGATAGCGAGGGCGGCATCTCATTTCTCAATACAGAAAGCGAGATCGAGGTTGAGATGGAGAACACAAAGAAAGAGTCTCATGTATACCTTAGATTTTCCCATGGACTGAGGATGAAGGACCTCTCTGATCTGGTTGAGGTCGGCTTTACAAATACAAGCACCATCCTGAAATTCGCAGATGGCGAGATTTGGGAATACGAGGATGATTGCGATGACGAGGAGCTGCCTTTTGACGAAGAGAGCTTTTTTAATTCTTCGGATGATTCCAAAAGAGAGAAAGAGCTCGATGAGTGTGATATGAAAAAGGGAATATCAAGGTCCCTGAGGTCATAGAGGAGATAGTATGAAAAGGAAGAATAGGGCTGAGGAGAATCAAGAGGTGAGAGTTGATAAGGAGCAGGAGGCATTTAATGCAGGGCGCCAGTATCAGGCCAATCAGGACAATAACTCCGGTTGGGGCTGGTGGTGGATATTCCTACTTTGCCTATGCTGCCTGCCTATAATTTTGTGTCCAATAGGATTTGTTTATTGGTGGTAGAATAGAGGGCTAAGAGGGCATCCTAAGGGGTGCCTTTTATTTTTGCCTCTTTTTTAGCAAATAGTGGGATTCCACAAAATAGATTATGAGCATCATCAAATAATAGACGATGTTGTCTATTATGAATGCGCTCATGAATATTCCCTTGATAATGAGCATCGAGAGGGTAATGAAGAACATTGCCTTCGCCCACTTTCTGATTCTCTCCCTCCATTTCTCCCTGCCTGTCATTGCAAGAATGTGAAAGACCATGAAGAGAGCGAGAAGCGGGGATATTATAAGCGCATTTGTATTGAAGTAGGTGACGGAGTGTATTGAGAAGAACATGAAGAAGATGAGAATAAGCGACATCACCGTTAAGAGAAGGTATATCAAACTCATGAAGATGTCGCCGATTAGCCGAAGCGATCTTCTTCTCATTTGGCATAGAGACGCAACTAGTCCTACTGCTACAGCAAATAATATAGAGTAGAGATAGAAGGGGTAAACGCTTGGCACATCCTTTCTGCCTTGACTTTGGTATAGAACCTCACTGTCTCTCTTCTCAAATTCCTCTATTGCAAGCATAAGGTAGTCTGGCAAGAACATTGCCTCCCAGAGGGTGGCCCTTTTATCCACATCGCTTGCAAGTAGATAATTCACTGCCCAGTCGGTAAAGAATGTGGAGCGGGACATATATCTTATAGATAGAGATCTGAGGGACTCATTGAGCTCTACTGACTTTGCCCAGCTTTCGAATTCTTCCCCCTTGAGGCTTTTATATATGTCTCTTAGACGCGTTGAGCAGTTGTCAAAGAAATAGTCATAAAGATATGTCTGATTTCCTGGCTCGGTATTGTATGTGAGAAAGTCTATGAGGTTTGCCTTCTCTAGCGGCGAAAGATCAAGCTCTAGAATCTCTATGGTCCTATCGTCTTCGATAAATGAGTCTGCTCTGAGATCTGCCCATGTCTCCCATACCTCATAGTACATTCTTCCAAGAGCGAAGTTCAGGTAGAAGTCCTCATCAAATGAGAATATGCCATAGTCGAACATGAACGTCTCTCCACTGGGCATTTCCACTACAAATGATGCGTGCCCGAAATTCTCCCATAGAAGCGATCCGGGCCCTACGGTCATAAGAGAAATTCTCACATCTCTATAGAAGTCCTCCTGGCTTTTGGAGAGACTCTCTCTGAACTCGAATGACTCTAGCTCTCTCTCGCTCTTAAATAGGTCATCGCGTTCTATAAGTGCCTCTTTTCCCACTTGGGATGCAGCAAAAAGAGAGAATCCCAATATAAGGAGAAATAGGGGGAAGAGAAGCCTTTTCATGGTATTGAGGATAGCACTTTTACAGCTTGTTCCCAATAAAGAGCACTCTTTTGCATTGCTTATTTCATTTTTTGCAAAGATAGTTGAATTTTAGCTTTTAATTTCCCGAGTTTGATTGGAAAATAAGATTACTCATTAATGGATATTGGTTCGCCTTCCCATCTCTAAGGAGCCTCGGAAACGAGGTCCTTTTTTCTTTTGCTCTTGAAAGGCCGGCTCTTACTTTTTAACCTCTTATTGTGGAAAGGGATTTTAAGAGAGTAGCAGTTGCGATTAAAAGCGAGAAGGGTGCTTCAAGCGATAGAATCATCTCCTTTTTTACCTCTGATGGAGAGATTGTAAAAGCGCGTTGCTATGGCTCGAGAAAGACCATAAAGGGACTGAGAATCCCACTCTATTCAGAGGGGGTGATCAGTTTCTATTCTCAGGGCTCAGGGCTCTCTAGTGTCAAAGATGCAGATATCATATCAACACATGAGGATGTCAAAAGCGATTGGAGAGCAGAGATGCTCTTTTCGCTTATAGCCGAGCTCTTGCTATCATCGCCTGACCTTGACGGAAGGGCATATAGCCTCTATTTAAGCAGTCTAGATAGAATCGGGGAAGCCGGCCTATACAGGGTAGGGATAGTCTTCATTGTCAAATTTCTGGATTTTCTGGGATTGTCAAGCGACTACAAAGTCTGTCCAAAGTGCCTGAGAGAATACTCGCCTGACGATGTTTTGGGCTATTCTCCAACGCTAATGAGCCCTGTCTGCTCAGAGTGTGATGAGACAGGCTCTCTCTATCCTCTTTATCCAAACGCAAGAAAATACCTTGCTAGAATGATTGAAGTGAGCGTTGATCACGCTTATCTATTAAATGTGTCTCCTATGATGGAAAGAAGGATATTCTCCTATCTTCTAAGGCTTTTGCATTTCTTCCCACAAAGGCTTATGAGCCTTAATATACTTGAGAGGGAGCTTGAGTGAAAGTCAGACTGGGTGAATCAAATAGCGATAGAGTCAGGAGCCTTAGCGAGAGGTTTGGCATATCCCTTTTATTTGCGACAATTCTCGATAGAAGAGGCATCGATAATGAGGAGCTTAAATTCGTATTCGAGGATGATTTTCTATATGAGCACAATCCCTTTCAGTCAGATGAGATCTATAGCGCTGTCGAGAGGATAAATGAGGCAATTGAGAATGGCGAGAGAATAGCGATCTTTGGCGATAGGGATACTGACGGAATCACTGCGACTGCCATATTGGTAAAGGGCTTCAGAAAGCTAGGGTATGATAATCTCTTTTGGGCCCTTCCAGAGGGAGATGACAATTACGGCCTTACTGATAATGCAATAGATAGGATAAAGGCCTCTGGTGCCACGCTTTTAATAACCGTTGATAATGGCATAACTGCAGTTAAGGAGATAGGAGAGCTTCAGAATTCTGGCATAGATGTAATATTGACTGACCACCATATACCCTCTCTTATGCTTCCTCCCGCGCTCTCTATAATCGACCCAAAGATAGAGGGCAATGGATACCCAGAGGAAAACCTTGCCGGCTGCGCCGTGGCATCTAAGCTCTTATATGCCCTGTTTCTCTCAAGGACAGATCTATATAACTCAAGGATAATACTTCTGCACGCAGAGCCTGGCAATGAGACTATATCTATAGGGGCTGTGAAGCTTGAGAACCTAATGGAGATCGGAAGGATAAGAGAGGAGATTCTCATCGGAGGAAAGAACACTCTTCAGCTTGAGAGGCTCTCGTCTTTTTTGGGCTCTTCGACTCCTATTGGCGTCTTTGATAGAAGCGAGGAGCTATCACTTCTGAGAAAGGCCTTTCCTAAGAATACAGAGATTTCCCTTATTGAGCTTAAAGGCGAGATATCGAAGGTCATAAAGGTCGGAAATAGGAGCCTTTTCGACCTCTCAAAGAGATCCCGCGGAGCTCTCTACTCTTCAAGGGATATGGAGCTTGATACTCTAATCTCGCTTTACAAGACTGTCGCTCTTAGGACAAATGAGAACCTATCAAAGGGCTTTGATGAGTTTTCCCAGCTCAGGGCTATAGGGACTATTGCCGATTTAATGCCTCTTACTGGAGAGAATAGGCTAATTGTCAGACAGGGACTAAAAAGGCTCTCGGAAAGACCGATTAAGACGCTTCTTCCTCTGCTTTCCCGTCAAAATCTTCTCTTAAAGCCTGTCTCTTCCAGAGATGTGT
>CANRIJ010000068.1 GCA_947630635.1 uncultured Spirochaetaceae bacterium
CCAGAGCAGATGGAGCCTATCTCTGGCATTTCATCCAAAAATGTCTCATATACAAGTCCTGTATAGTAATCGAGTCCCCTGGCAATTGAGGGATCCAGTACTATAAACTCCTCAAGTCCATTTGCCCTTAAGAGCGAGTATACCTCTAAGAGTCTCTCTGACTCCTCTGAGTCTCCGCCGGTAAGAGAGAGGATTTTCCTATATGAATCGTCAAAATCGCCTCCCTTTCCGCTTTCGACATACGAGAGGATTCTCTCAGTCTTATTTTCGTTTCCGATTATCTCCAAAAGCTCTCTTTTTGTCTCTTCTTTTCCGATTTTGGCGATTTTATCGATTGTTCTTAGAATCTCCTGGGAAGAAGAGGATAGATCAAGGGAGGATAAGAGCCTATTTAATAGCGGACGAGACGAGAGGTGGACCTTAAAGGAGCCTACGCCAATTGCATTGAGAGTATCGATAATCATTGAGATTATCTCCGCATCGCTTTCGGCGCTGTCCTCACCAACGATATCGAAATCGCACTGGGTGAACTCTCTATATCTTCCTTTTTGAGGCTTTTCCCCTCTCCATGCCTTTGCAATATGATAGCGTTTGAATGGAAGTGGAAGCTCATTGAAGTGCAGTGCCATGAACCTTGCAAATGGAACTGTGAGGTCAAAGCGCAGCGCGACCTCTCTCTTTCCATTGTCCTCGAATTTGAAGACCTGCTTATCGGTCTCTCCGCCACCCTTTCCCAAAAGCACTGATGCATACTCAAGCGTCGGGGTGTCTATGGGCTCGAAGCCATAGGAAGAGAAGACTTTTTTCGCCTTCTCTTCCATTTCCTCTTTTATGCTCTCTTCCTCAGGAAGCGAGTCTCTGAATCCCTTCAGAATAACTGGATCTATCATAAGAGCTCCTAAATTTCTAAGTGTCACTTGTTACCAAGCACCTTAATCTATAATATGTTTTTTGTGTTTGTTAGGTATAGAACCGATGGGAAGGGAAAGAGCATTCCCGTAGCTAAAGTCTACACTCCGAAAGAGCATCCTATTCGAAATTACATGATTGATAAAGATGCTTTGAACGCCATAAGACGTCTTCAGCAGAGTGGGGCTGAGGCCTATATAGTGGGCGGTTCTATCAGGGACCTTCTTCTGAATAAGGATCCCAAGGATTTCGATATAGCCACAAGTGCATCTCCTAGGCAAGTTCAGAGGCTCTTCTGGAATTCGAGGATTATTGGTCGTCGCTTTCGTATAGTACATCTTTTCTTTGGTGAGAAGATCCTGGAGGTGACTACATTCAGGTCTGATGAGGAGAATTTCGAAGAGGGCAAGAGCAATGTCTATGGCACTATAGAGCAAGATGCCAGCAGAAGAGACTTCTCTATAAATGCTCTCTACTACGACCCAAAGACTGGGAATATTCTTGATTTCAATGACGGCTACCAGGATATGAAGAGGGGAGTAATACGCTCACTTATTCCACTTAAATATGCCTTTACAGAGGATCCGGTGAGGATGATCAGGGCTCTCAAGTATCAAGCATCCACAGGCTTTGTGATGAAGCACTCTGTTAAGAGGGCAATAAGGAGAAATAGCCAGAAGATTGCAGAGTGCTCTGTATCTCGTCTTACCGAGGAGGTTACCAAGATTCTCTCTGGCGGATATGCATATAAGACCATAAAGAATCTCTATGATTACGATGTTCTTCCGCATCTTCTTCCATATCTGAGCGACTCCATGGAGAGTGTGAGTCTTACTTCTTCTTTAAATGAACTCGATGTCTATGTCCGCTCAAAGAAGGAGGAGGGAGTCAAACTCGCCAAATCCGACCTTCTCTACTACCTTGTTAAGCCACTTATTGTCTATAAGGACATAGACGGACTCTTGTATGATGAGGTTAAAAAGGATATCTATAGGCAGGCGAAGATAATAATCAGTCCTATAACGCCTCCTAATTATGAACTGGAGAAGGCTGTTATCAGGATACTCATGGATTTGGGCATCGAGCCTAAGAAAAAGGCACCACCTAAGCAGAGGCCGAGGGGAGTCAAGGAGATACAGGCTCAGGGGACAACGAGAAGCAGAAGAAAGAGAAGAAGACGATATCCATATTCAAAGAGGCCATCTTCTGAAGCCATTTCTTCTCAGGATGAGGCAAAGAGCTTGGCTGAGAGTCACGATCTTTAGCCCCATTCCTCAATTTCTACGTTTACTTCCTTAATCATTATTCCGCCATACTTTTCAAGGCAGTCTGCTATATATTGCTGCAGGTCGGTGAATTTGGTTGATATGTAGTGTCTTATTGGCAGTTGAAGGGTGACTGAGACTGAGTATGAGCCATCAGAGGTCTTTATGCCTCTGACTTTCTTTACTTTGATCACTGGGTCATACTGGCCAATTGCATGTCTTACCATCTGAGTGAGTGCCTGCTCTGAGATTCCCTCCCTTTGGGGAATTGAGAATTCTGGCCTGACAATAGTCTTCTCGCTGGTTATTGCCTTTCCCATGGCCTTCTTTCCAGTCTTTACCTTCATTGAGTCGTATACAATCTGCGGAGCAGAGCGCGTGACCTCTATTGGCGGCACTGGAATAACATGTTTGCCTTCGGTGAATCTTATTCTCATGGCAGTCTCAATGTCTTCTTGAGACGATACTTCTTCAATGTGAATGCACTTGTATATAGGGGGGAGATTGAGGCGATTTGCTATCTTCTCTGCCATCTTTTCAGAGGTGCCTATGATGAGGATTTTCCTGTACTTCTCCTTAATTAGCGCATTGTCTATCTCGGCTTTGTGATCAGGGTCATCGAAGACTGCTGTTCTTACGGCAGCAAGGAAATTCGGCTCCTCTTTTGCTGAGTGTCCAGCAAGGATTCTGTCATCCTTTATCAGTAGTCCGTCATCTATTATGAGATCGATATTGTATTTTTTCGCGACTTGCTTGGAATGATAGCTCTTTCCAGTGCCGCTTCTTCCAACAAGAGCGTACACTCTCACTCCCTTGAGCTTGGAGTATATGAATTCAAAGAGCCTGTTCATCACCTATGATTTTATCTTTTTATGCGATGTGTCTTCAATGTGAATTTTCCATGAGTTTATTCGCAAATTTTTATGGGATTTTGCAATTTGGACTCTATCTATATTGAAATGGAAAATCGCTTTTTTTAGAATTTTTTACGGAGGTATCCAAGTATGAAGAAGACTTTGGTTTTTCTGTTTTCTCTGCTGATTTCGCTCTCTCTATTTGCATCATCGACTGATGTAGAGACTGGCCATAGCTACTTGAATGAGTTTTTTAATAGCTATGATGAGAGTTTGAAGTCTCTTGATTCATTTGACAGTGCAGAGAGATCTCTGAGCTTTGACCTTTCTCAGAACAAGGACATCGACTTTGATTATCAGGGTGTCAATTTTGCATTCTCTGATACAAAGGCTGATTTTGTATTTGAGGAGGCTAAGGGCTCCAAATATACATTTGATATGACGCTGAAGAGCACAATGGGCTTTTCCCCTTCCGATGCAAAGCCTGTTAAGGGCGTAGAGGTTGCCTATCTTGGACATATGCCAATGATGGATCCGCACAGTCCTGTTGGCCCAGCCATTATAAGGCATTCAAGACCAACGAGAACAATTGTTATTATTGAGAGAGACTTCTTTGAGCCCAGCGAAGTAGAGGCGGCTATAGAGCCAGTGGCAGAGCCTGTAAAGGTTGAGGAGACCCCAGAAGCGGCGGCTCAGGAAGAATTCGATTTCAGCTCTCTTTCGGGACCACTATTCCCGATTGACACTAATTTCGATCCAATCTCTGGAAGTGGAGAAGTCAGCGTTAAGTTCTCACAGGATCCGAATGGATACTCTGCATCGTTTGAGCTTGATGTTGCTCCTTCCTTTACCACAGCTATCAGTGTTTCGAATAATAACGGCCTATCCGATGATACCCTTGTCGGAGATGATGGAGTATTTGGATCTGAGGTATCCTCTTTGCTCCTTTTTGCCAGGGAATATAAAGAGTATGTCGATTACACCGAGAAGCTCTCAGTCAGCCTTTCGAAGGGAGAGTATTCAGCAATTGCCGATGTCGCACTCTCTAGTGGCGTAAAGGGCGATGATCTCTTAAGTGTTGACCTTCTCCTAAAGGATGGAGAGAGCACTCTTCTTGACCTTGAGGCATCAACAAATGATGAGAGTATTTTGAAGTCGGTCAATCTCATTGATGTGCCGACTGCCGCCTTCTTTGATGGTGATACTGTCAAGAAATTCTCTATTGAGAAGCTTGTTGTAGATGGAAAGAGCATTCCACTAGATGAGGCAGTCAAGGAAATTGATGCTCTTTTGAAGTAGATTGCATCTCTTTATACCTACGGGGCTGCATGAAGCAGCCCTATTTTTATCTCTGTGCCAAACTGTGATAGAAATCGCATTAAAAGGTCTTAATTTTGGCTTCAATATTTGCCTGTTTTCTCCTAAATGGCTGTTATTTTATTGCAGATTAAATAGTTGCATTTCTATGCTGCCTTTTATTTTGCAGTAGCCTCTTGTTTGTATATCTCAGCCTTTCTCATTACAATGAAAACTACTGAATAAGGAGTGTTTGATTTATTATGAAGGCTGCCACTTTCCCAAGAGGGGGCGTCCATCCTGCTGATAAGAAGGAACTCTCGAAAAACAAGAAGATAGAGCGGCTTCCGCTTCCATCTGAGCTTGTGGTTTCCATGTCTCAGCATCTTGGTGCACCTGCAACGTCTCTCAAAAAGAAGGGAGATAGGGTTGAAAGAGGAGAGCTCATTGGTCAGGCATCGGCATTTATATCCGCAGATGTCCATTCTCCAGTGGATGGAACTGTCAAGGATGTAATAAAAGTGCAGCTTGCTAGCGGCGCTGTTGCTGATGCACTTGTTATTGAGGTTGACAGTGAGCAAACCAAAGAATTCGACAAGGTCTATCCATGGGAAGACCTAGAAAGAGAAGATATTCAGAAGGCAATTAAAGAATATGGCATTGTCGGTATGGGAGGTGCTACCTTCCCGACAAATGTCAAGTTTCAGATTCCGCTTGGAAAGAAGGTCGAGTACCTTGTAATAAACGGAGCAGAGTGTGAGCCCTATCTTACCTGTGACTATCGCCTGATGATTGAAAAGGGAGAGGAGGTCTTAGAGGGTGCTCTTATTGCAGCCAAGGCAATCGAGCCTGAGCATATAATCGTCGGAATCGAGAACAATAAGAAGGATGCAATTGAGGCGCTGGAGAAGATAGTGAGAGACAAGAATCTTCCTATTTTGATTCAGCCGCTTAAGAAGAAGTACCCACAGGGTGATGAGAAGCAGCTCTTAAAGGCTACAATCAAGAGAGAGATTCCATCTGGAAAGCTGCCTCTGGACATTGGCGCTGTCGTCTGCAATCTCGGAACAGCATACGCAATTTACGAGGCAATCAAGCTTCATAAGCCTCTTATCGAAAGAGTAGTAACTATAACAGGAGAGGCCATAAATGAGCCAAAGAATGTCATTGCTCCAATTGGAACAAGGATAAGAGATCTCATTGAGTATGCCGGCGGAGTAAAGGACGATATGGCAGAGCTTATCAGCGGAGGTCCTATGATGGGCTTTGGAATAGCTGATATGGATATTCCAATAGTCAAAGGCTCTGGCGGAGTTCTTGCCATACCTTTCTTGATAAATGACAAGAATCAGTTTGCCTGCGTCTCTTGCGGAAAGTGCGTTCAGCACTGTCCAATTGGGCTTCAGCCAAACAAGATGTTCAGAAATATCAAGTATGGAAACTATGCGGTAGCTATAAATGAGTACAGCCTTATGGACTGCAAGGAGTGCGGATGCTGTGCATATTCATGCCCATCTCATCTTCCCCTTGTACAGGCCTTTAAGATGGGCAAGAAAATGGGGAGGCAGCTTAAGAAATGACAACGGTAAGAACAAGTCCTCACATTCATGGGCCGCTATCCACCAATAAAGCGATGCTTTGGGTTATTATTGCCCTTTTGCCATCGACTCTTTGGGGATGCTTTGTATTTGGCTGGTATGCGCTTCTTGTAGTAGTTGTATCAATTGGAAGCGCACTTCTTGCTGAGTATCTATTGGGCCTAATTTATCATGAGTTTACCCTCAGAGACCTCTCGGCAGTCGTAACTGGTCTTCTAGTCGGCATGAATATGCCACCTCATGTGCCAATCTATATTCCGATCCTTGCGTCTGTCTTCGCAATTGCTGTTGCAAAGTGGACCTTTGGAGGACTGGGAAGCAACTGGATGAATCCAGCCCTCGCCGGAAGGGTCTTTGTCTTCTTCAGCTTTACAAGCCAGATGAGCACATTTGTTCTTCCAAGAACACTCTTGAGCTCAGCGGACATTCTCTCAAGGGCAAGCTATGCAAACCATATAAATGCCGATGTCTTCTCCGGAGCAACGCCACTCTCGCTCTTGAAGTCGGGACTCTCAATGGGCATGACAGGAAATAATCAGTTCTATATGCTCAACGGACGCCCTGTTACAGCCTTTGCTGAGAGAATCGGAGGAGCACTTCATATAAATCCGTTTGCAGTGGATGCCTTCTTTGGAAATACGGCAGGATGCATCGGAGAGGTGAGCGCATGCCTCTTGATCTGCGGAGCAATCTTCCTGTTGATCATGAAGGTCATAAACTGGAGGATTCCAGTTGTCTATATTGGGTCCTTTGCAATACTCACTTGGATCTTCGGTGGAATTCCATACGAAAGAGGATTCTTCTCTGGTGAGCTTCTTCTCCCGATATTCTCAGGCGGACTCATGCTTGGAGCACTATTTATGGCAACAGACTGGGTTACAACTCCTACAACTCCATGGGGGGAAGTGATTTTCGCAGTTGGCTGTGGATTCTTTACATTCCTTATAAGGTACTTTGGCTCTCTTCCAGAGGGAGTATCGCTTGCAATCATTTTGATGAATATCGTTACTCCTACAATTGACAGATATGTCAAAGTGAGGAAGTTCGGCTATGTAAAGCCTTCTAAGAAGGAAAAGAAGAGAGTGGAGGCAAAAGCATGACTAAGTATATCTTCAAAACATCATTTGTCCTCTTAATTATATGCGCTGTATGCTCGGTGCTCTGCGCAGCTGTAAATATGTTTACTGCTCCAAGGATTCTTCAGAACCAGATTGAGGCAAACCACAAGGCCGCTCAGGCTGTCTCTGGTGGGATGATTCCAGGAATGGAGACCTCAACAACAGATATTGACAACTTTGACCATGAAAGGTGGGGAGATGCGATAAACTCCGTTACACCGCTCTATGTAAAGAATGCCAATTTGGTAACAGACCCAAAGTCCGGGGATGCTCTCTCTGGAGATATCGGAGGATATCTGTTGAATCTCACTGGAACTGGCTATGGCGGAGACTTCACTCTTATAGCATCCTATAGGCTTGATGGCTCATTGATCTCTGCGAAGATGACTGATAACAGCGAGACGGCTGGGCTTGGAAAGAAGGCAGAGAATGAGTGGTATATGGATCAGTTCAAGGATAAAGGCGGTGAAATTCCACTTCCTCAGTCAAAGGATGAACTGGATGATCCCTCGCTTGTCTCTGGTGCATCAGTCACATTCAACGGTGTCACAAGCGCCTTGCGCCTTGGATCTGAGTATGTAAAGGAGATGGCAAGATGAGTCACATCAAAGAACTGACAAAGGGCTTTTTCAAAGACAACCCGATTTTCATCATAATGCTTGGTATGTGTCCTACTCTTGCTGTTACGACGCAGGTGTGGAACGCACTTGGAATGGGAGCTGGAGTTCTATTTGTGCTTTTGGGCTCCAACCTCTTTATTTCGCTTCTGAAGAACGTGATTCCAGACTCTGTCAGAATACCGTGCTATATAGTCATCATCGCATCGTTTGTCACGATTCTTGAGATGCTTATGCATGCATTTATGATAGAGCTTTATAATGCGCTTGGAATCTATCTCTCGCTTATAGTAGTAAACTGCATAATCCTTGGCAGAGCTGAGGCCTTTGCAAATAAGAACTCTGTAGGCGACTCGATTCTGGACGCAATTGGTATGGGTGTTGGATTTACACTCGGCC
>CANRIJ010000069.1 GCA_947630635.1 uncultured Spirochaetaceae bacterium
CAAAGGGGGCAAAGATTCCTCTTGCGGTTGCAGAGAGAGTTCTCAGAAAGCTTAATTTCTAAAGGGATTCTCAAATCCAACTGGGTCTATATCCACGCTCTTATCCTTCCCTTTGCCAATTACGATGTCATAGATGATCTTATCAAGCAGAATCGGAAGGATCTCCTGATTTGCGCTCTTTATCTCCGAGTCCATTCTTCCGAGGTAGAGGATGATTGACTTCACATCTTGGAGTGTATAGTTGGAGAGACCCCTTCTCAGCATCTCCTCCTCTTTGAAGAAGACGCCCCTTCTCTCCTTTCCCTTTGGGGCATAGAGGGAGAAGTAGGTTACATTCTTAAATGTATCTCTTAGGTCGCCGCTCTCCTCATAGTCGCTTATCACGGCCTCCAAGAGCCTGAATTGATTTGAGATGAGGGAGAAGGTGCTGACTATTCTCTGCGGATCGTTTAGGAGTATGCTCTTTGAGATCAGAATCGAGTTTTCTAAATCTGAGCTCATCATAGAGGAAAACAGCGAGTATCCATCCTCGTCCTTTGCCCTGGATGTATAGCGCTCGATATCCTCGCCTGTTATCTTCTTTTTCTCTTTGTCGCTTGTTGCAATGAAGTCGATTATCATATCGAGCAGAGAGATTATCTCGCTCTTTGTGTTCTCCACAGATCTGAGTATCTCATTGATTCCATCCTCTGTTATAAAGTAGCCTCTCTCCCTGGCGCGCCTCAGAATAATGTCCTTTTTCTGGCTCTCATAGAGCTCATAGAATTTTTCAGCGCTCTTTATTTTATCCTGAAGCGAGGAGGGTAGGTTAGTTGGCTTGAGATCGGACGTTGAGATTACCAGGTGGACGCTATTGCTGTCGTTTTTTGAGAACTCATCGATGACTGAGACTATCCTGTCGCTCTTTTTGGCATTCTCAAAGTGCTTGATGGTGACGAATTTGAAAGAGGAGAAGAGCGAGCCCTCATTTAAATCGCTATAAAGCTCATCTGACTCATCCTCCCCTCCGATGTAGAGCTTCTCTTCCATATCGCTGTGAAGCGCTCTGTCGAGCTTTTTAAGCTCTTTGATTTTCTCATTCTTCATTCCCTCTTCGGGACCAAGGAGGATATCAATCATTTTCTTCCTCAAAAAACTTCTTCTCGAAGATGTCTCTTATCTCCTCCTCTGCTAGTCTCTCATCATCGCCGCTTATTTTGAGAATCAGCTTAGTGCCTTTTGTGGCACCAAGGGTGATTACGCCCATGATGCTCTTTGCATTTGCCTCTATTTCCCTATTTGACAGCGTGATTTTCGAGTCGAATTTCTGAGCTGTCTTAGCAATCAGATTTGCTGGGCGGGCATGGATTCCCGCTTTGTTTGAAACAATTAGCTCTGTGGTGATCATTTTCTCTCTTCTTCTTTGCCTCTGAGCCAAGTCATGACTCCATCCTCGAATTCCTTTGAAGAGTCATGTCCCAGATACTTCAGCCTTTGGTTTCTGGCAGCTGTCTCTATGAGAATCGGAATGCTTCTCCCTGGCTTGATTGGGATTGTGATGCTTGGAATGCTTATTCCTATAATTTCCTCGCTCTTGTTCGATCCAAGCCTCTCATACTCTTTTTTGTTGTCCCATTCCTCTAGGTGTACAACAAGCTGGACCATGGACCTCTTCTTTACAGCTCCTGCTCCAAAGAGGTGCTCAATATTGATTATTCCAATGCCTCTCACTTCCATGTTGTGCTGAAACTCAGGAACCTCTCCTGTTCCTAGAAGTATGGTGTCCTGAATGTTCTTGAGCCGCACAATGTCATCGCTTACAAGGCGGTGTCCTCTCTCGATTAATGATAGGGCAGTCTCTGATTTTCCGATTCCGCTCTCTCCAAGGAGGAGAACCCCCAGTCCGTAGACCTCAACAAGAACGCCGTGGATGCTTATGGTCTTAGCAAAGACCTCATCAAGCATCGAGTACATTCTTCTTGAGAAGTCTGCAGAGTCAAAGCCGGTAGTCAGCAGTGGAAGACTGTATTTTCCGGCAATCTCCTGGAGCTTCTTTGATGGAACATATGAGTCAGTGAAAATGCAGGCAGGGCAGCTCTCAAAAGAGAAGAGCTTATCTATATTCTCATATTCGCCCTTTTCCTCGAGCTTTATTATGTAGGTTCTCTCGCCCTGTCCGAAGAGCTGTACGGCTCTCTTGTCGTATTCATCAAAAAAGCCTGAGAGAGCAAGCCCCGGACGATTGATCTTGGGGCTCTTTATCTCTCTATCTAGGTCTGTTTTCTTGTCAATGAGACTGAGCCTGAGATAGCTCGAGTTGGTCTCTTCCAGGCTCAGTAGGTCTCTTAGTGTGAATTTAGGCACCCTCAGATTCCCATTGTCTTTTCTTTTTCTTTCTTTGCGGCACTCTGGATCTTATCAGCAAGCTTCTCTATGCCCTCATAGAGCTCGTATGTATCCTCGCTGACTGCCTTCTCTTTCTTCCATGCGAACTTCAGGAGTGCCTCCAAATGAAATCCAATTCCCTTATTTTCCTTTCTTGCTGTGATATCAATTGTATTGAGGTAATCTTCAGCGAAAGCAAGCTTTTTAAGCTTCTTGTCTAAGAACTCCCTGTCCTCATCTGTTACGTTGTAGCCGATTCCTCTAAATGAAATTTCCATATTCATCTCCTTACTAGAAGTTTACTACATAAAAGGCCAATCAAGTAGTTACTTGTTTCTCTGAAAGCTGGAATCTATCATGAGCTCGCTTCTGTACTTTGCAACTGTGCGACGCGCAGCGCTTATTCCCTTCTCCTTGAGCATGTCAGAGATCTTTTGGTCAGATAGGGGCTTTCCGGACTTGTTTTCGCTGATTATTATCCTGATCATTTCCTTTATTGCATTCTTTGACGCCCCTACATTCGACTCTGAAGACATCTGATTGGAAAAGAGGTACTTAATTGGAACGATTCCGAAATCTGTGTCTATGTACTTAGAGGAGGCGATTCTGCTGACAGTTGCCTCATGCACTCCAATCTCGTCTGCAACGTCTTTCATGGTGAGTCCCTTGAGATAGAGAGGCCCATAGAGAAAGAAGTCCTTTTGCTTCTCCATGAGAACTATGCCAGTCTTCTCAAGGGTGTTCTCCCTTAGGTTTACAAGGGATATCAGCGAGCTGGCTGAGCTTAGCTTCTCCTTCAGATACTTTAAGGCCTCTTTGTCTTTCTGGCTCTTTGAGGCCTTGAGACTCTCTTCCATCTCCTTGTAGCTGGGGTCTATCTCAATAAGGGGTATATTGTCTCTATTGAGCTTCATGAGAAGCTTTCCATCCTCTTTCTTGATGGAGAGCTCTGGGATAATGTACTCATCCCATTCTCCGGAGTACTTGAGTCCTGGGTAGGGGTTGAGTGTCTTCAAGATTGATAGCATTGAGGAGACATCCTCTGTGTCTGTCTTCAGCTCTCTTGCAACTGCCTCAAGCTTACCGGCCTTGATATTCTCAAGCTGGCTGTAAATGAGCTTTCTAAAGAGTTCGATCTCATCTTCTTTTGCGCCCTTTTCCTTGATTTGGAGCATTAAGGCCTCTCTCCAGTTTTTTGCTCCCACTCCGGTTGGCTCCATCTCCTGTATGGCCTTGATGGCTCTTTCAAAGTGCTTTCTCTCTCCCTCGGGAAGGAGACTCTCTGGGTTCTCTCCAGTAAAGCCGAATCTATCGAGGCTGGTTATTATGGTCTCAGCGGCCTTTTTCTCCTCCTCATTAAGTCCGACGAGTCCAAGCTGTCCTATTAGGTGCTCCTGAAGTGTCTCAGAGGAGCTTCTTGTGTTTTCAAACCAGTTTGTGTCCTCCTTCTCTTCGCCAGTGAGGTCAGAGCCATAGTTGGAGGAGTCTGAGTAGGATTCATATCTATCAGAGTGCCTTCTATACTCATCCGAGTATTGGCTATAGCTCATAGTAGGACTCTCTTTAATGGATATGGTGGGATTATTCTCGCTCTCTTTCTTGATCTTCTCGGATAGCTCTTCGTTTGAAAGCTGCAGTATCTCCATTGTCTGCAGAAGCTGAGTCGTTATTTTGAGCTCTTGTCTTAATGAGAGATCTGTTCTGATTTCCATTTATTTTCCCTCATCGAAATCCGATCCGAAATAAATGTCCCTCGCCATGGTATTGGAGAGAACCTCTTCCTTTGTTCCAGAGACTAGAATCTCTCCATCGGAAATTATGTGTGCAGTGGTGGTTATCTCAAGGGTGTCTCTGACGTTGTGATCTGTTAAGAGAATGCCTATGTTGCTATCGGCAAGCTGTCTTATTATCTGCTTGATCTCATAGACTGCCTTTGGGTCAATTCCTGCAAATGGCTCATCCAGAAGCAGGAATTTAGGGCTGGTTGCAAGGCTTCTGGCAATCTCTGTTCTTCTTCTCTCGCCTCCAGATAGGGTATAGCCATACTGCTTTCTGACTCTGTCGATTCCGAAGTCGGAGAGAAGCATCTCAAGTCTCTCTTTCCTGTCTGCCTTTGAGAGCCCTGGCTGAGCTTGCAATATGAGCTTTATATTGTCTTCAACGGTTAGCTTTCTGAATATTGAGGCTTCCTGTGGAAGGTATGCAAGTCCCATTTTGCTTCTAAGGTGCATTGGAAGGGAGGTGATGTTCTCATCATTGACGAATATCTTTCCCCCATTTGCCTTGATAAAGCCTACAATCATGTAGAAAGTAGTGGTCTTTCCAGCGCCGTTGGGGCCTAAGAGCCCTGTGATATCCCCGGACTTCATCGAGAAGGAGATTCCCTTTACGACGTGTTTTCGACCATAGTATTTGGATAGATTCTCGACCCTTAGAATATCATCCATAGATACTGCCCTGTATTCTTCCGTCTAGGGAAATATTGTCATTTTCCACATCCACAGAGATTGCCTCTGAAGAGTACTTGTCTCCATCCCAGTCCACGCTAGCGTTTCCCCTGAGCGTCAGAAGGTCGTTGTTTCTATCAAAGATTATAGATTCGGCTTGACATGTCATAAGTCCGTCATCTGTGATCTTCTGAAGTGTTATGTTCTTTGAGAGCTCAAGTATCTCGCCCTTCATGTCATATAAAAGAGATCCTCCCATGGCAGATATCTCTTCTTTGGTGTCATCAATCTCAAACCAGCTTGATATCAGGAGTCTTTCGCTTTCTCTGTCATACCAGAGGTCTCGCGTCCTTATCTCGATTCCTCTCTCCTCATCTGATACCACTGTATAGCCAGTGCAGTTTACGTAGCGCCAGTCTGTTCCGGATAGGGTGATTCTATCGCTATTTATCACAAGCGTATCAACCGATACCCTCGCGCCATCTGATAGCACGACCTCTTCATGCCCCTCTGATAGATTCAGGGTGCTCTTTCCGCCGGAAAAGGTGATCTCATCTGCAGAGAATAATCTTATAGCAAGAATTGATAGTGTCAGTATGATAAGAGCCGTCCTTCTCATTTGCTATTCAATACTCCCATATCCAGCGTCTTGAATGAGTAATTGGAGAATTTGAGGTCTCCAAAGAAATCAGTTCCGCTGAATGTTCCATCACTTGATTTTACTCTTACCATTCCATTTGACTCTACAGTCTCATTATCGCTGTCAAATGTTATATTCTCACCCTGAATTTCCATATCATCGGATACTTTTCTCATACTGACATTGCCCTCAAGCGTGAGAATCTTAGTCGAAGTATTCACACTGGCCTTATCTGCCTTTCCCTCTAGATATATATCGTCATTCTCATCTCTCTGCTCAAAGGAAAAGTCCTCAAGAATCGCTCTATTGTCCTTAGAGTAGAATGTGATTGTGTCACCATAGAGCGTTATCGGCTTCTGATCCTTTTGATTCAGTAGATATGTGGCCTTCTCAAGAACTATATCGGGGTGGGCCATCTTCTCCGCATTGCTCTCCTCCTCAGAGGAGAACTTGCAAGATGAGAGAATAAATAGCGATAGCAATAGAAGAATAAGTGCTTTTTTCAAAGAACCGGCTCTCCCTTGGCGTCTTCGCTTTCATTTTCTTCCATCTTCTCTTCAATAACGCTCTCAACCTCTGGAATATATTCCCTCTTTCTCAGTCTGAAGAACAGAAATGAGACCAGAAATCCAATTCCAACCCCGATTAATCCGGAGAGTAGCAATAGTCCCTCAGATCTTGTGAAGAGCTTTCCGATAAAGTAGCCAGGGATGAAGAGTATGAGTGGAAGCCCCAGTGACATAAAGACAGTGAAGATTGCCTTTCCCTCAGGGATATGAAGGCTTACTTTGTCTCCTGTCTTAATATCGACATTGTTTGGATTTATGGCCTCGAACTCTTTCTTCTTCTGAGTGCAGAAGAAGTTTCCCTTGCAGCCCTCACAGGCTCTCTTGTCGCATCCAACGGTTATCTTATCATCTTTTATGCTTATAACTCTGGCTTCTTGATTCATACTGCCTTGTCGTCCTTAAGCGGCTCTTCAATATATGTCTTCACTGAGAGTCTTTCAATATCTGTGGCCTTTCCAGAGCTGTCATCTGTCTCTACGATAACGCCCTGTAGCAGGCTCTCCCCATATGTATCCTTGCTTCTGGTTGGCATCTGGGATCTGAGCTTATAGATCTCGGTATCAACATCGAGTCCACCGATGCTATTCAGCGCTCCGATCTTGCCATTATCTGTAATAAATGCAGTTCCCTTGTCAGTTATGTATTCATCTGCTGTCTGTACCTTTGTATGTGTTCCAATGACTGCTGCGACTCTTCCATCCAGAAAGTGGAGCATGGTTGCCTTTTCAGCGCTTGCTGAGGCATGGAAGAATATAAGTGGCGTCACATCCTCCTGCAGATGATCTAGAAAATAGTCAATCGATACAAATGCGTTTTGCAGGTTCTGCCTCATTTCTGCGTTTCCCTGAAGGCTTATAAACAGGTATTTCTTATCTTTGATGATTGCATTTCTGCAGAACTTTCCAGGCGTTTTGGGAAGATAGTTTATTGGTCTTATCACAAATGATGCATGGTTAATGAGATCCACCATATCAAGCTTATAGAAAAGCTTCTCTCCACCAGTTATGAGATCCACTCCATTATGAGTCAATATAGTCGCTTGCGTCTTGTTGATTCCATAGCCAGAATTAGCCCCCTCGCCGTTGGCTATTACGTAGTCAATATTGTTGTTTATGCGTATATTTGGAAGAAGCTTGCGCAGCGTTCTCACTCCGCACCTTCCAACTACTTCGCCTAAAAAGAGGATTCTGGCCATAACTGAATTTTACTCAATTGGCCTTCTATGGACAATTCAATCTCATTGACCATTAATGACCAATTATGTAATCTCAATTTATGTCCATGCCCTGGTGTTGGAACTGGTAGACGAGCTGGCTTCAGGTGCCAGTGGGAGCAATTCCGTGTGGGTTCAAGTCCCACCCAGGGCAGCTTTATTAAATACATTTTTAACAAGTTGGGGTCCTAGGTTTATTTGATTTGTGATACAATCTAAAAGGTCAGCCTCTGCCTGTGTTCCAAGTTGGGGTCCTAGGTTTATTTGATTTGTGATACAATCATACTCTTCCACGGTCTTTCTGAGCCATGGTTGGGGTCCTAGGTTTATTTGATTTGTGATACAATCTTTCCCATTCTAGGCTGTCTTTGTCATTGGTTGGGGTCCTAGGTTTATTTGATTTGTGATACAATCCTTTTCGGCTGATACAAAAAGCTCGTTGCGTTGGGGTCCTAGGTTTATTTGATTTGTGATACAATAGGCTCGAGGATTCATTATCTTCAATGTTTGTTGGGGTCCTAGGTTTATTTGATTTGTGATACAATATAGCTCCCATAGGGAGAGCCGTAGGGATTGTTGGGGTCCTAGGTTTATTTGATTTGTGATACAATTAAGACCTTTACCAAAAGATATGAAGCGATGTTGGGGTCCTAGGTTTATTTGATTTGTGATACAATCTACAAGATGGTGGTAAAGAGAGAGGATTAGTTGGGGTCCTAGGTTTATTTGATTTGTGATACAATATTGAGGCCCGGCCACAGTGTGTT
>CANRIJ010000070.1 GCA_947630635.1 uncultured Spirochaetaceae bacterium
TATAAGAATTTATATTTTTAGTATTTAAAAAATTAAAAAATTTTAAGGAAATTTTTCACGAAATTATTTTCATGGGCAGAAATGACACCAAGAAAGCCCTCTTTAATATAGAGGGCATGTCAATAAGATTTATCGATTGGATTATATGAACTTTGAGTCATCTTCAGCATTTACGACCACAGAATAGCCTCTGAAGAAGTTGTATAGAGTCTCTTTAAAGGTCTTGTATTTTCCTTGATAGTTGACCTCACTTAGTCCGCTTTCTTTAAATGCATCAGGCGCAGATGATAAGAGTGAAGAGGATACTGTTATGCTCTTAAGTCCCTCTGTCTTTTCAAAGGCGCCATTGGAAATATACCTCACTCCCCTTAAATCAATCTCCTTCAGCATCTTGCATGAGGCAAATGCATTCTTGCCAATGCTCTGAACGCTAGAGGAGAACTCAACACTCTCAAGTGATAGACAATCCTTAAAGGTATTTTCTTTAATAGCATTTACCATTGGAGGAATTACTATACTCTTTAAGAGCCTATCGCCTTGAAAAGCACCCTTTCCAATGCTCTTTAGAGTAGATGGAAGCCTAACGCTCTTGAGCGCATGGCAAGACCTAAATGCCTCATCTCCAATCTCCTCTATGCCATCCTCTATACTCACGCTCTTTAAGTCACTTAGATAATAAAAGGCGCGATCTCCAATTTTGACTATCTTCTCTCCCTTAACACTAGATGGAATAGATATATTGAAAAATCCAGAAGCCTCTGGACCAATTCCAATAATAGTTCCTTTGCCATCAGTATCAATCATCGATTCAAAATCGTAATCTGCTATATAAGACACTCCACCCTCAGATAGAGGAATATTCCCGATTGTAGGTGGTACGGCTGCATATAAGCCCAAGGCCAAAGATGATAGCGCTACTGCCAAAACAAATTTTCTTATCTTCATTCTATACGAAAGTTAACGTCTTTTTGGCCAATCGTCTCTTACTTCGTATTCATCATCGGGTATCTCACCCCTTAATAGATCGAAAAATTTATCTCGCTTTCTGTATTCGTTTCCAAATCTGTATTTTCTGAGCTCTCTGTCGCTCTGGCTCTTTGAAGAAGAGTCATAGTGCCTATCGTCTCTCTCAGTGTCTCTGCGCCTATCCTCAATGTAGCGTCTTGATTCTCTGGGATCTGGAGAATAATAGCGCCTCTCTCTTTCTCTCTCCATAGCCTTAATGGCGTCCTCATAGCCCCTCATATAATCATCGCTATCGCCAAAGTCCCTATAGAAAGCACTATCTCTCGTGGGATATCTATCATCATAGGGATGCCTTAAGGCATATGCATCTTCAGGATATCTTAATCTATCTTTTCGATCGTAGGGATTATCCCTATCAGCATACGTTGGGGCCTCTTGAGATATCTCATCCTCCCCCTCCTTAACAGTCTCTGCATTCTCATCATACTTCGAGTCATCGAGTCTCTTGAGTGATTTGAAGCATGACTTCATACCCAGTGAGGAGAATACAAAGCAATATGAGACATAGAATGCTACATTATAGTCAGATATAATCGAGGTTCCCAAATTTACAATAAGGCTGGTAAATGTGATATCACCCACTTTAAGGTACTCTATAAAGTTTCTTCCAAGAAGCGCAGATCCTATTGTCAAAAGCGATAGCACTATGTTTATGTACCAAGGGCATGCCTCACTTCTTCTTGTGCAAATCAGAATAAAGAGTGCAAGAAGGATCATCAGTGCTGACATCGATACCGTTGTATAGCCAACAAGCTCAGGAACCTCACTTGGGATTCTAAAGAAGAATGTGACGATTATCACACAAGCTGTTGCAAGACCAAGCATCAGAAGCCATCCCGCTAGCCTCTTTCTTCTTGAATAGAATGAGTATGCATATATAGGCATCAGGGCACTCAAAAGCGCATAGGCTATAGGAATTCCAAGGACATACCCATCGTCACTTCGCAAATACCTCAAGACGCCCCACTCTCCGATGACAACCAAAAGCCAAATTATGGCACTCAAGAGAAGAAGCCCCCTTCTTGAGCCGCTTCTTGTTATAACAGCAGCAGAGATCAAAGAGAATGCAACTGCCATATAGGCAATGACATTGAAGACGATCATCTTCACCAAAAAATGGCCCCAGTTTGCGATGAGAAAGACGGCAAACGGAATGAGTGGAATAAATAGACCCAAGAGAACATACCATGTTATGTTTAACTCGGGCTCATAATTCTCGTATTCGTCTTCTATTCTTCTATCAGTCATTCAAAGTCAGATTATACAGAATTAATCAATGACAAAATAGCCTAACATTATTGAAGATAAGTGTAATGCCAAGCCTATCTGCCTCTTTTATCACAAGGTCGTCTCTAATTGAACCACCCGGCTCTACTATATAGGAGACACCTGAGCGAGATGCTCTCTTTATACTGTCTGAGAATGGAAAAAACGCATCGCTAGAGAGTGAGACTCCCCTGATTTTCGAAAGATAATCTTTCTTTTCATCAAAAGTAAACGGCACTGGCTCAGTCTCAAAATACTCTCTCCAAGAGGAGATGACATCCATTTCGCTGTTATCAAGAAGGTATGATTCAATTATGTTGTCCCTCTCATTTCTAGAGAGCCCCTTCTTAAAGCGAAGAGACTGGACTCTGTCACTGAGCCTGAGAAGAAACCTGTCTGCCTTATCCCCGCCAAGCCGCACTGACTGTATCCTCGACTGGCCACCTGCTGCAACAGAGATTGCCATAGAATACTTAGAATAGACAATAGAGTTTGACTCCGCATATTTATTTGTCAGAAGAGCGATCTTCAGATCCTCAACTGCGCTATCAGGCAGATCTTTGCACTCAGAGACTATCTCGGATGAGAGATCCTCATCTTTTGGGGTATAGGTATTTCGCTCCTCTATGAACTTGATGCCATAAACTGATCTCTCCTCGATTAATGGAGCAGTATAGTCCTCATCAATTTCCAGTACGACATACCTTCCTCCCTTTTTGCCCTTTAGTATCTCCCTCGCCCTATCAGTATAGCCAGGGGCAATAACTCCATCTGATACCTCTCTCGCTATAAGAGACGCAGTTACCTCGTCGCAAATATCACTTAGGCCTATAAAGTCGCCAAAGGATGCAACCCTATCTGCCCCACGAGCCTTTAGAAAGGCCTCAGAAAGAGGGCTTATATCCTCTTTAAGTGGTGCAAAGAGCGCTCTTTTGAGGCTATCTGTCAAAGAGCCGCTTACTGCAGCGCCAGCAGGAGACAGATGCTTGAATGAGGCTGAGGCAGGCTTTGATGTGGCCTCTTTCAGATCCTTTGCAAGGCTATATGCCTTTAGGGCATCCAAGAGATTGATGTAGCCGGGAGTTCCATTTACAACCTCAATTGGAAGCTTACCATCAAACTCAATTGATGCATTTTTCTGATGTGGGTTAAGGCCATACTTCAAAGAAAGTCTCATACTTCCCTCTTATTCAAAATGATCTCATCTATGCCATCAGATAGATAAACAGAGACTCTGTATTCCCTATTTAAAGAGAACCATATCTCCTCTTTTAGCTCCTCAAGGCTCTTTGCAAGAGAGAGAAGCACTGGATCCTGATCAAATGAAGAGATATCTCCATCGCCATTATATGTCTGGATAATATGCGAGTAGCCATTCATCTTCTTATAGTTCCAAACAGCCTTCTCGCCCTCTCTGACAATTCCCATAGAATAAGAGGAGTCCTCAAGATTATAAAGTAGCGCAATTCTTGGAGTCTTATACTTATCGGGCTCTGGATATATATCCCCTAAGGCCTCAATGAAAGTGTGCCCAGCATTTACCTTTTCAGCTATCTCTAGAGTATGGCTTCCATTTCCAATTATCCGCCTCACAGGAATTGAAATGGACATTGGATACTCTCTAAGAATGTCCATGGCCTTCTCATCATAGCTCTCGACTCTAAGCTCGTTTAGGTCCTTCACGATATGCCTATTCTGGCTCTCATGGCTTCGCCCAGTAAGTATATATGCAAGAACCGGCTTACCGTCTTCCATGCTCCCGGCTATGATTGCACGCCCTATATAGAGCTTCTCAGATAGGTACTCGCCTACTCTCATCTATCTTTTGACCTTTACGCTTCCGTCCTCGAAGACCTCAATATCATCTCCATCTTGGACAAAGGAGAGAAACTCATCTCCAAGCATATCAACAGCAACCATATCGCTATCTGTCCATACCTCGCTCAGTATTGCTCCAGCTGCAGCAAGAGAGTCTATCTCCTTTGAAAAGAGCATGCATTTTGGCTCTCGAGAGAAAGAGGAAGCACAGTAGAGAACAAGACCGCCGGTAGTGGATCCGATTGTCTGAGGAAGGCAGAGTGCTCTTCCCGCCATCTCCTTTCCGTAGAGCTCCCTATTGCTCTGATCCGAGCACTTTGCCTTCTTATCGCCAAACATAAGCGAGTGCTGGTAGCTAGCAAGTGTATTGAAACCCTCATGGCTAACAAGGGCCTTTGCCTTACATTTGCCTTTGACTATTGGCCTGCCCTTAAATACTCTTTCCATGCTTTCCTCCGGTAACGTACTCAATAAGGTCCTCTTCCTTCATGTATCTGCTTGAAGTATAGGTCCTGAGCTTATTTGAAGATGTTATTGTTGGCATCTTCTTGCACTCGGGGTTATTCATATACATCAAAGGACAGATGTAGGAGAGAACTACGCCCTCACTCTCCAAACGAGAGGCTGCTTCATTCTTTCTAAACTTCTCAAGAACAGCAGGTGCAGCGGTAATAACAAGTGGAATTACAGTCTTTTTCCTTCCATTCTTTTTTAAGGCAGCCTCAATTCTCTCTGCCCATGAGAAGAGCTGCTTCTCAGTTAGGTGCGGACATCCGACAAAGGCGACCTTTGCCTTGCTATCTGGATTCTTCCAAATAACAGGATAAGACTCTAAAACC
Source organism: uncultured Spirochaetaceae bacterium (assembly GCA_947630635.1). Classification (GTDB taxonomy): domain Bacteria; phylum Spirochaetota; class Spirochaetia; order Sphaerochaetales; family Sphaerochaetaceae; genus Ornithospirochaeta. The sequence continues at coordinate 4,950 of CANRIJ010000070.1, forward strand.
CTCTCAAGCTCCTGATCGTCGATAACATAGGTCTTATAGCCCTCTTTCAATAGAGCTCTCTTATAGTCAACTGCCTCAGGAGTAATATTCTCTACATGGTATAGCCCAACAGCACCATTTGAGGCAGCTCCCGCTCCCATGTCCTTCAAATAGGCCTTGGCGCTATCATCAAGGCCCATAAAGTACTTATCAAGCCCTACTATATATGGAGTCTCTTCCATGACTTTAAGGCCGATTGCAGAGCCCAAGAGCTGCGCTTCAGGAAGCTTCTCTGTCTTGACTTCAATCAAATAGTCTGCCTTTCTCCCCTCATCAGTCAAAAGACCGAAGAAGGGCACACAGCCCACAATCGATCCAAAAAGATCGATTATTCCAGAGTTTCTATTGCATCTTGCACCCAAAACGGAATTTGCATATACGACTGCAGAAGACTCTGCCCATGATAGGATATCTCCTCTCTTTGGAGTATTTCCAACCTCATCAAGGTAGCATGTGCATGTAAAGGCCTTCTCATCCAAAAGGCCTAGAGCCTTAAGCTGCTCATTATAGCTTGACTGCATGCCATACATAATCTTGAAAAAGAGCTTTTGCACCAAGCTCTGCGGAACATTTGAATCAAGCGGAATCGGATCGGCAGAGAATGGCTGAGAGGATTTTACCCCTGAAAGTATTATCTCATCCATGAGGGCATAGACTGGCTTCATTACAGAAAGGCCAAAGGATGTAACAAGATGCCCCTTTGTACCCGGAGTAATATCAACCATCTTCTCTGCTCCGAAGATCTCTCCATATTTCACGAGAGTCCTCATGATCTTTGCCTTAACCTCTCCCTCTTTGCCATTTAATATGGCCTCTTCCCTCTCATTAAGCTTCATAATCATACCCTCATAGCTAAGCTATATGCGCTTCTGACTGCCTCTAGTACCTTTCCAGTTGAGAATGAATCGCCGATTCTGTAGATCTCTGGAGCTGCATTCTCACTCTGCGCCTTAAAGAAGAGCTCATCGCTTGGCTTTGTGCCCACGGCAATAACGATTTTGTCGAATGGAATTTCAACTCTCTCTTCCTTTCCACCTGGAACCTTCATGAGAGGATTCTCGATATTCTCAGGAAGAATAGGCTTCCATGTGTTATATGGGTCTGGGACATTCTTTGTCTTACGCATAAGAATGAGCTTCCCGTCCTCTACCTTCACTGCCTTGATGGAATTGAGAATATTCACTCCATTCTTCTCCAGCAGGTGAATCATATGGCCTCTATTTGCAGTACAGGCGCCCTTCATAATGTAATCGAGCATCTCAACAAGTGTCACATCCTTTACCTTCATCTCTGATGATAGATAGAGAGCCATCTCTGCTCCAACTGCTCCACCGCCAAGAACAATGACCTTCTCATTTGCATCGATTTTCTCCTTGGAAGTAAAGACGTCATTAGAAAGAACATATTTGGCATTTTCAATGCCATCAATCTTAGGAATGACCTCCTCTCCTCCATTGGAGAAGACAATCGCATCATAGCCTCCCTTGATCGTAGGAAGATCCACCTTTGTATTGAGACGAACTATCACAGAGCTCTTTTTAAGCTCCTCTCTTAGGTAATTGATGTAGTTCGCCATATCGAATTTGTACTTCGATATAGACCCAACTCTGGCGCTTCCGCCAATATCGCTATTCTTATCAAAGAGAGTGACGATGTGTCCTCTCTCCTCTGCGCGAAGTGAGAACTCTACTCCCGCAGGGCCAGCTCCAATTACAGCAATCCTCTTCTTCTTAACAGCCTTTGGAGGAATCTCCGGGAAGATATGCTCAAAGCTTGTTCTGGGATTCACTGCACACTGAGGGTGTCCTGCCTCAACAAACTCATTCAGACATCCCTCTTGGCATCCTATGCATGGCCTTATTGACTTAACCTCACCCTTATAGGCCTTTCTAGGCCAATCGGGGTCTGCCAAAAGCGGACGACCAAGCATGATCATGTCGGCATCCCCATCTCTTAGTGCCATTTCAGCAAGATCTGGATACCCAAGCTTTCCAACTGCGACTATTGGAACCTCTACGCCCTGATTTGAGAGTATCTCCTTCTCTTTGAAGTAGTCTTTGACAAACTTAGAGACAGAGAGGTATGCGCCAGCAGGCATGGTCTGAGGAGGATGCGGAAGCCACCAGTTGTCATAGCAGCCAAGGTCCACATCAAATATATCAACCCCTGCCTTAACAAGGTCTTCCATATAGGAAAGCGTCATCTCAGCGCTTCTTCCACCCTTGAATCGCTTTAGTATCTTATCCTTGTCCATCTTGTCATGGTAGGTCTCCTCAAGGGCAAGTGAGAGGTCGATTCTGTACATGATTGGATACCTCTCTCCAACTCTCTTTCTGATCTCCTTGACCATATCGATGCCAAAGTTCTCCCAAGATCTGAAATGGCCAAGCTTTCTGTGATTGAAAGCTGGATTGGTCATCTGCTCCAATAGGTATCCCTCGTGTCCATGAAGGTAGCATCCATCAAGACCCATTGCCTTGCTGTCTGCTGCCGCCTGACCTGCATTCTTTATGATCTTCTTCAATTTCCTGTCGGATATTCTCCAGCAGGGAATCTCAGAGATGTAGTAATTGGGCAAAAATGATGAGGAGATCGGAAGCTTAAACTGAGTAATCAGACACTGAGGGTTTCCCACTCTTCCAAGCCCCGGGGTTATCTGAATAAATATCTTTGAGCCAAAGGAATGTACGCCCTGGGCAAGGTCTCTCCAACCCATGAGCGCAGTTCTGGACCTATCGATTCTCGGGAAATATGAGAGGTCCCCTAGCTCAGTAATAGATGTATCTATCTTATGCGAGACAGGAATAAGGCCAGTTGTAATAAGTC
>CANRIJ010000071.1 GCA_947630635.1 uncultured Spirochaetaceae bacterium
GGTGCCGCTCCGGCAAGGGAACCTTGCCTCGCGCAGTATTTTAGAACAAAGGGCTACAATGTCATTCCAAGTGAGGCCTGGGTAATTGCAAATGTCCGCTTCATCCAGCATCAGGGCATTCAAGAGACCCTTAAAATACTCGAGCCGATTGCCAAAAAGTATGATATCGAAATGGAGCTTGTAAATGGCAAGGAGCCTATAAAGCCAGTTGACTTCACATCCGACGCATTCAAGCTAATCGAGGATTCTATAAAAGAGGACTTTCCTGGCGTTATCCCTACCCCATATGCAATGACTGGCGGTACAGATGCCTACTTCTATAGCCCACTTACTGACAACGCTATCAGATTCGCTCCATTGGAAATCAACGAGCAGCAGTACCACTCAATTCATGCAGTCGATGAGAATATCTCAATCGACACCCTCCCAAAGGGCGTCGACTTCTACAAAAAGATAATAAAGAAGGCAAAGGCCTAAAGAAGCCTTATTCCCTTGTTATGGGCCCAATTGGTGTCGCTATCACTCCAAACGGAGGCTTGGACTTCACCAATATGGGCCTTTTTTAATAGCAGCATGCAGAGCCTAGACTGTCCTATTCCACCGCCGATTGTAAGTGGGAACTCTCCAGAGAGAAGCCTTTTATGCCAATATAGATTTCTTCTTTCAGGAACGCCTCTGATCTCAAGCTGCTTTAAAAGAGAGTCATGGTCTACTCTTATTCCCATTGATGATAGCTCCAAATTGGCCTTAATTGTATCGTCCCATACGATGATGTCGCCATTTAGGCCATGATAGCCGCCCTCAGTCTCAGTCGACCAATCATCATAGTCTGGGGCTCGCCCTGAGTGAGGAGGATTTCCATATCCAATTCCAATTAGAAAGACTGCCCCATACTTCTTTGCAAGCTCATATTCTCTCTCATATGGGCTCTTATCGGGCCACTCTTTCTTGGCGTCTTCTGTGTGTACAAAGGCTATTTCATCGGCAAGAGTATCCTTTAATACAGGATAGAGTTCCTCCAAAAGGAAGGCAGTTCTCTTGATTGCAGAATAGATTAGACGAACCGTCTTCTTTAGGTAATCCAGGTTCCTGTCCTCTCTATCAATCACCTTCTCCCAATCCCACTGGTCAACATAGATGGAGTGTATCTCATCAATCTCATCGTCTGGCCTGATTGCGTTCATATCAGTGTAGATTCCTCTTCCAACCTCTACGCTATAGTCAGCCAGGGCCATTCTCTTCCATTTGGCAAGAGACTGGACAATCTCCATCTTCTTCTCGCCTAGGTTCTTCACAGGAAAGCTTACAGGTCTCTCGACTCCATTTAGATCATCATTGATTCCACTTCCCGACTCTACAAAAAGTGGGCTTGTGACCCTGCTTAGCTTAAGAGCTCCCGATAGCTCTTTCTCGAAAATATCCTTGGCAGCCTTTATGGCCTTTTCAGTGTCATGCTGCGACAACAGCGATTTATAACCCTCTGGAAACATAGTATTTGTCCTTCTCTTTACAATTAAAAAAAAAGATTATAACTTGTTCAATACACATACACATTGAAAGGGTGGTAAATAATGGCTAAAGAAAAGAAAGGCTTTTGGCATGAATTCGGCGAATTTATCGCACGCGGAAATGTCATGGATATGGCCGTTGGTGTCGTTGTAGGCGCAGCCTTCACGGCAATCGTAAATTCACTTGTAGCAAACATCATCAATCCTATAGTCGGACTTGCAACCGGAGATATAAACTTCGGAGATCTCAAGATCGTCCTTAGAGCAGCAAGCGAGGGAAAAGAAGAGCTTGCTATCGGCTACGGACTCTTTATTAACGCAATTGTCTCATTCATCATCATTGCTCTCGTTGTCTTCTGCCTTGTAAGAGCGGTCAACAAGGTAAAGGCAAAGGCTGAGGCAGAGAAGATTGCAGCTCAGAAGAAGGCTGAAGAAGAAGCTGCCCTAGAGGCTGCCAAAGAGGCAGAGGCAAACCCTCCTCAGGAGGATCCCCAGATTGTTCTCTTAAGGGAAATCAAAGAGGCAATCGAGAAACTCGAGAGAAAATAAAAAGAGAGCACGGCTGGTCGCCGTGCTTTTTTTCTTGCCTAAGACCATAAGATGACTTAGCTTTTTCTAAGGTAGACATATTAAAAAAACAAGATCAGAAGGAGAATAAAATGAACGTATACGACTTTGAAGTTAAGACAAGAGATGGGAAGATGGAGAGCCTTGAAGACTTTAAGGGCAAGGTTCTTCTAATTGTGAACACAGCAACAGGATGTGGCTTTACCCCACAGTACAAAGAGCTTGAGGCACTCTATGAGGAGTTTAGAGACAAGGGCTTTGAGATTCTCGACTTTCCATGCAATCAATTCAAGGGCCAGGCTCCTGGGAGCGATGAGGAGATACACTCTTTCTGCACACTAAAATACGGAACTGAATTTCCTCAGTTTTCCAAAATCGATGTAAACGGAGACAATGCAATTCCTCTGTATAAATGGCTAACAGAAAACACCACATTCCATGGCTTTAGAGATGACAAGATGAAGAAGATTCTCACTCCTATTGTTGAGTCTATGGACAAAGACTATATGAATAACGGAAAGATCAAATGGAACTTCACGAAATTCCTAATCGGAAGAGACGGAGAGATTCTAAGGCGCTTTGAGCCAAATGAGAGCATGGAAGAGGTAAAAGAAGAGGTCAAAAAGGCCCTCTCATAATAAAATAAAAAAGAAAAGAGACATTCAAAATAAAATGGCGCCATAAAAGCGCCATTTTATTTGCCATTTTGCATCTTTAAGCGCATTATTCAGCAAATTGGCAATCTTATTTAAACTCTATTGACACTGAATTTCTTTAGTCATATTCTCCCACTTGGAACAGGAATGAAACAGGATAATCTCAAAAAATCCCTTGATATGGCAAGGTCATATTCTCTTGATGAGAATGCAGGTGCGGAAATCTATTCAAGCATAAGAAAGCTTATTGATTTTGAAAGTAAAAAGGGCGTGGAGCTCTCATTTGATGAGGCTTTAGGGCTCTGGGATAAGTGGATTGGATACCCAATCTACATAACACTAAAAGAGGACACTCTTATAAAGGCCCTCTTTGGAGAGAGAAGATTCGGTCTCTTTCACGAGCTTCTAAGACTCACTGAGGAAAACAGATTCGTCTTTTCTGAGGATATAGCGATAGAAAGCGCCAAGAAGAGACACCTGAAAGAGCTGATCAGCTCAAGAAGAAGCGCCTAGCGCCTCTCATAGTAGATCTTCTTTCTTATCTCCTCACCAGCCTTCTCGCCTTTTAGTGCCTTTAGTATCTCGAGGGCAAAGTCAATTGCATAGCCAGCTCCCTTGGCTGTGATGGTGTTTCCATAGACAACAACTCCATCACTTGAGAAATTGAAATCAGGAGCATACTCCTCCATGCCCGGATAGCAAGTTGCATTTTTGCCATCCAAGAGGCCAAGAGGCCCCAAGACGACAGCAGGAGATGCGCAAATTGCGCATATCTTTGTGTTCTCAGTATTTGCTGCCTTTATCAGAATCTCATTGCAGATCCAATTCTGGCTTATATTTACTGCCCCTGGCATCCCGCCAGGGCAAATAACGGCATCCCAGCCCTCTCTATCAACATCATCAACTGCCAAGTCAAGAGAGAACCTAACGCCATGGGATGATGTAATCTCCTTTGAGCCGACGCCCGCGACTATAACGTCAATCTTCCCTCGCCTAAGAATATCAATTGGAGCAAGTGCCTCAATCTCCTCAAAACCCTGAGCCAAAAACACCAGTGCCTTCATCAGATAAGCTCCTTATCATCTATTCCTTTTCTAAGCAGCTCTGCGCTCTTAAGGATAATTCTCTCAGTCTCCTCAAAGCCGATACATGCATCAGTAACCGAGACTCCATATTTTAGCTCTTCTTTGCTCTTAATAGCCTGATTGCCCTCAAATAAATTGCTCTCAAGCATAAAGCCGCGGATATTTTTGCTTCCGTATATCACCTGGTCGATAATATTTCTCAATACCCTCTTCTGCTTTGTATAGTCCTTAGAGCTATTTGAATGGCTGCAGTCAATAATAATTGCTGGATTCAGATTCGCCTTCTCCATGGACTTTGCGGCATAATCGACAAAATCCTCATAGTAATTCGGTCCATGAACACCGCCCCTTAAAATAAGATGAGCCATATTGTTGCCAGTTGATCTGAAGATAGCGCACCTTCCGTCTCTCTTGACGCCTATAAATGAAGCGGGGCTATTTGCAGAGAGGCAGGCATTGATTGCAGCTTCAATCTCGCCGCTAGTTGAATTCTTAAATCCAACTGCAACAGAGAGGCCAGAGGCAAGCGAGCGGTGTGTCTGACTCTCTGAGGTTCTTGCCCCGATAGAGGCCCAGCACATAATCTCATCTATGTACTGAGGAACAATCGGATCGAGAAACTCACACCCTACCGGAAGGCCGATATCTGTTATATCCAACAAGAGCTTTCGCCCCATTCTGAGTCCTGCATCGATATTGTCTGTGTGGTCCATGAATGGGTCAGTAATAAGACCCTTCCAGCCAACAGTGGTTCTTGGCTTCTCAAAATAGGCTCTCATTACTATAAAGAGCCTGTCTTTCACTCTATCGCTTAGCTCTTTGAGCCTCTTTGCATATTCAATTGCTGAGGCTGGATCATGAATCGAGCATGGTCCGACAATAGCAAGAAGCCTATCGTCTTTTTTAAGAAGAATATCGTTGACTGCCTTTCTATAGGATTCGACTCTCTCCTTTGCTTCTACAGACATTGGATACTCTGATCTGATCTCATCGGGAGTGCTAAGGGAATCTACACGCCTTATCCTCACATCCTGGCTTATTTCATTTACTTCTGGCATAGGGAAAGTATAGAAAAAAGCAGTACTTTATAAAATTGCGCTACTTTATTTTTCTCTTCGCTTCCCTGTAATTTTTCCTAATCTCCTTAACACTGTTTTCATACTCGCTCTTAAGTCGCTCTTTTTCCCTCTTTATCTCATCAAGTCCAGAGAGCCTCTTTGCCTCTAAGCGAGAGAACTCAGAGCTATAGAGCCTCTTCTTATCCTGAAGATCGGATAGATAGTTTGTCTTAATAGCCTTGAGGTCATCTGCTCTTGAGCGCTTTTCGCCTCTTTCTTCTTCTCTCTCTTCGCCCCTCTCGATTCTCTTATCCTCTTTAAGTGCACTCTCCATGCCTCTCTCAAGGTCCTTTTCTGCCCTCTTATCCTTCTCAGAGTCCCTATTGTTGATATTCTCGACTCTCCCCCTCTCGGATGAGGAGTATATAAAGCGCTTGATCTTCTGAGTCGGAGTTCTCTCAAAGTCCTCCTCCAGAAGCTCTACATCATCGATCTTTGAAAACGATGAGAGCTGCGAGTTAACATCCTTCTTGAGTATTGAGAGATACTTCTTGGCCTCCTCCTTTAAGTCGTCGACGCTTACCTTGAGCTTGTCTTGGAAGGACTTCATATCAAGCTTGATCAGAGCAAGAAGTCCTCCGTCTTCGGGAATTACCAAGGACTCCTCAACAAAGTTCATATTATTGATAAGAGACTCGATGGACTCAGGATAGATGTTCTCTCCACCAGGACCCAAAATCATCGTCTTCACTCTGCCCTTGATTGAGAGCCTATTTCTCTTATCCAGCTTTCCAAGATCTCCTGTCTTGAAATATCCATCCTCCGTAAAGCTCTCCTTATTCAATGCTGGATTGTTATAGTATCCCCCCATTACATTGACGCCCTTTACAGCAATCTCTCCGATTCCCTCCTCGTTTCTATTTAGAAGCTTCACATGGTCATCCTCTACAACCGGTCCCACTGTTCCAGGTTTTTGTGACTTATGAACAGGCGCGCAGCCAGCAATTAGGGGGCTTGTCTCAGTCAGTCCATATCCAATAGCATATGGAAAGTGAGCCTTGTGCAGAAAGATCTCAACCTCCTTATCAAGAGGGGCCCCTCCTATTCCAAAGAACTTCACCCTGTTTCCAAAGGTGCTCATAAGCTTATTTCCCATTGCCCTGAATATATAGAACCTAAGTGGCGTCTTCAAAAGCCTCTTGATCTTCTGATTGTCTCTTATTACAGGGAGAATCGCAGCCCTGTATATCTTCTCAATAAGAAGGGGAACAGAGACCATAATATGAGGCCTAACCTCCTTGAGAGCCGGAAGAAGAATGGAGACTGCTGGGGGCTTACCCAAGAATGTTATATGCGCTCCTCTCATCAAAGTGAGTATGTTGCCTAGGGTAAACTCATATACATGGCTCATCGGGAGTATTGAAAGCACTCTGTAGCCCGGCATTATCTTCACATACTCATCGGTCGACCAGTCTGCATTTCTCAGCATATTGATATGAGTAAGCACAACGCCCTTGCTTGTTCCAGTAGTTCCAGATGTGTAGATAATAGAGGCTATATCCTCCTCTTTGACCTCAAAAGGCTTAAGGTCATCGTCCTTAGTTTTAAGGCCCTTCATCGGGAAGGCAGGGGTTGTAAGGTAGCTAAAGCCCTCCTTAACCTCCTCGATATGCATGAGGTCCTCAATCCTATAGACAAATATTCCATGGCTGAGTGCATACTCTCCGATCTTCTGAAAGGACTTGCTGTTTACCAAGATTCCCTTGGCACCACTATCAGTGAGTATATTGATTGCCTCCTGAGTGGCAAAATCAGGGAGTATTGGAACTGCTATAGCGCCAAAATAGACAATTCCAAGATACATTACCATCCAGTTGGGGGCGCTCTCTGCGTATATTGCGATCTTATCGCCCTTCTTTATGCCCTGTTTTATCAGGTATAGTGCCACGCTTCTTGAATAGGCCTTTAGGTGCGAGAAGGTCATCTCAGAGCCCTCTTCCCTGAATACAGAGTAGCAGAGTCTATCTGGCCAGCGGCTCGATACCGCCTCGACAAAGCCTGGGAAGGTGTACTTCCTCACCGTCTTCATCCTAAGCCCGTCTTTTCTCTTTATTTTCCTTATCGCCTTATATGAATAGTCAGCGCTTTCCTTTTTTGCCTTATTCCTCATCTAAAAAACCCTCGTAGCTCTCGCCCCTCTTTAGAGGCCTTGAAAAGATTCCGCTCTCCAGATTTCTCTTAATAAGCTCATCTATCAGAGCATAGTCGTTGTTATTCTCTGAGATATGCACAAAGAAGACATGATCCCCTCGCCTGGATGTCTTCTTGGCAAACTCGATTGCACTTGTGTTGCTCAGATGCCCATAGTCCCCTGCAACTCTCTTCTTGAGAGCGGGGCTATATGGCCCATACTTCAGCATCTCATCATCATAGTTGGACTCGATGAATTTGAGTCTGCTATTCTTGGCATAAGCATATGCAACATCGGGAATAACACCAGTATCTGTCATCAAAAAGATCCTTTTATCACCATTTTCTATAAAATAGCCACAAGATCCTGCAGAGTCATGGCTTGTCTTGAAAGAAGTCACAGAAAAAGATCCAACTGTTACACTATCGCCCATATTAAAGGGAGTAAGCCTCTTTTTCTCGATTCTTTGGGCCGTCAACACATCCTCCTGCAGCTTGACTGCAGCCTGAGAGAGATATATCGGAATCTCCGTCTTTCTTGAGAGAACCCCTGCACCTTTGCTATGATCTGGGTGAAGATGGAAACAGTTTCTATATTGCCATGGAACTGGTTCGCGGACCGGATCTCAAACAGATG
>CANRIJ010000072.1 GCA_947630635.1 uncultured Spirochaetaceae bacterium
CCCTCTGCCTATGCATAGAGGCGGAAGAGGGGGAGAGGGGAATGTTACTCGGCGTCGGTTTTATCTATCTTCAGCCCAGTGGCTGCGCTGAATGTCAGAATCCCCGTCCCCGATGCGAAAGTCGGAGTGACGGTTCCGCTGAGAGCATATTTGTTGCTTGAGCTGTCCTCCCATGCTCCGCTGAGAGACCATGCCGATTTAAGATCATCTTCGGATCCTGTTATTCCGGTTCCAGCAATAGTGATCTTCCCATCCGTTGCCAATGTGGCTGTCAGAGTTTTGGACTTCACTCCGGATGGAGCCGTGATTGTCAGCGTGGCCTGCTGTGTTGGAACTCCCCAATTATCTACTCCAGAGCTGATGTCGAGTGCTGTCGATACGACAGAGGTGACTGCGTATATGAGTGTCTGGACGCTTGGGCTCGTCACTGCGGTTATGGAGAGCGTTGGGCTTCCGCTTCCCGCGCTGTATGATGCAGTGAGCGTTCCGCTTACCGAGAATACCGCTCCAGCTTCGTTTGAGATGGTTCCCGAGATCGAGAGCGCAGATGCCGCCGCGGTGATTGCCTCTGGGGCTCCTGTCACGCTGCCGCCGAATTCGATGTTGTTGCCATTTATCTTTGCCGTTATATTAGAGGTCGAGATGGATGCTGAACCCACTGCAAGGTCAGTGGAGGCATATCCTGTTCCGCTTAATCCAGAGAAGCCTGACAGCGCTGCTGTTCCAGAGACGGTTGCCGTGACTGGGGCACCGAAGTATGCGGTGACCGCATTGGCGGTTTGAGCAGACGAGCTGTCGATTGATGCCAGCGCTCCGGTTGTCCCGACTGCCCTGTAGTCCTGATCCGATCCCGCGAATGACACTGAGACCTCATATGCCGATCCGACCTTTAGGCCTGAGGAGGCGATTGTGAATTGCGCTCCCGTGAGCGCGTTCTTCACTGGATAGCCCACAGGCGCTCCGGCCTCTCCGTCCTTGATCTCGGCATATGTGACCGCATATGCCGATGCGAGAGTCGGCCAACTTGATGGGGCGCCCACTGTTCCGAATGAGACTGTGATGTCTGCGACCTGCGCCTGGACAGCATCGTCCTGGATTGTCGCTGTCGTCGCCTCCGACGAGCTCACTGTCACGGAAGCCGAGGCGGCTGCCGCGAATGCGATCTCGCCATATGAGAATGAGATGGATACGTCGTATGTGCCATATGGGACCTTCACTGCGGTCTCTGAGACGGTTCCGGAATACTCCTTCCCATCTGATGACTTGATTGCGTACGATACAGTCCCGACATCGGACATATTTATTGTCTTCGGCAGATTGTCCTCTCCGAGGATTGCCTTGGACTGGAAGCTCTCTGGAAGCGTGATTGATATTGAGCCGTACTCTATCTGCGATGCGGCCATGGATACATTGAGGTTGCTTCCAAGATTATATGTGAGGCTTCCTGCCGCCGCGGTGTAGTCATTTCCGTCTGATGACCAGCCTGCCATTGTCACGGAGTACGCTGTTCCGGAAGAGAGATTCCCAAGCGCGAATGACTGAGGCACCGTTATGACGGCCTGGGCCTTGACCGCAGCTGCCGGGGGCTCCTCTGTAGCCGCCTTGCCCTGTGTGATCTTGACCTGGTCGCTGTTCGGGGTGAATATGGCTGATGAGCCATCGCTCTTGAATGTGAGGGCATAGTCTGATGCGGCTGTCGGCATCGGGAATGCGCCTTCCTCTGATGGCTGGACGGTTACGGTGATCACCGGCACCGTATTGAAGGCAGATGACTCCACTGGGCTTGATGGCCCCATGCTTATGACGCCTGTCAGGGCGATCTGGCCTGTTGCCATGAGGCCGAAGGCCGTGCTCTCGAAGGAGACTATGGCATATGGGGCGAGTCCTCCCTTGGGCGATGGGAATCCAGCTGCGACGAGAGTCGCCGGACTCTCTCCTGCTGCGGCTGTGTATGTGACGCTGGATGCGTATGCAAGGCCGTCCTTCGATGGCATGGCGACGCTGAATCCGCTTGCGCTTGCCGGATAGTCTGTCCTTGCCGGGAGATCTATGGTGACCGTGAGGCCCGATTCTCCCGATGGCGCAGAGCCCCTGTCATCGCATGAGGCGAATATAAGCGCCAGGATGAGGATTGGGGCTAGATAGTTATATATGCTAATAACTTGTTTAAGTTTGACTGTTATTTTTTTTAAAAGGTTTTATAGTCAGATGAAAAAACATATGGCATTGTATAATATGCTCGTAGAAGAATGGAGTCTTTAGGTGCCTATTAAAACGAAACAGCCTCCTTTTCAAATAACAAATAAAATAATTGACTATGTTGCCGATATTGCTGAACTGGTTGGTAATTTATCCAATTCCAATCATCTCTCTGCAAATCCCATGCTTCATAGGGTCAATAGAATAAGGACAATTCACGGCACTTTGGCAATTGAGCAAAATTCAATGACGCTGGAACAGGTAACAGCGGTTTTAAATGGAAAGCGCGTTTTAGCGCCCTTAAAAGATATTCTTGAGGTCAAAAATGCCTATGAGATATATGAGCGATTGGATGGGCTTGATCCATATTCGATAGATGACCTCTTGAAAGCTCATGGCATTATGACTCGAGGACTAGTGGAGGAATCTGGTGCGTTTCGCTCTCATTCTGCGGGTGTTGTGGATAAAGAGGGATATATTCTCCATCTCGGCGCACTTCCCCAATATATGCCTGGTCTTGTGGCAGAACTCTTGGAATGGACAAAGAACAGTGAGCTTCATATGCTCATTCGAAGCTGTGTTTTTCACTATGAATTGGAGTTTATTCACCCATTTGCGGACGGAAACGGCAGAATTGGAAGGCTGTGGCACACGCTTTTGCTATCAAAATGGAACTCTTCCTTTTTATATCTGCCAGTGGAATCCATTATCAATGAGAGAGAGCATGATTACTATGAAGCGATAAATACATCTAACGACAATGGAGAATCAACAGTATTTGTAGAATTCATGGTATCAGTCATTAAAGCATCACTCATTGAAGCCATCAATGTGAGTGATGAAATGATTGATGGAGTAGTGGGTAGGGTTTCACTGCGATGGAAGAGGATAAAAGAATATCTGAAAACTCATTCATATATTACAAACGCAAATGTTCGCGAGTTATGCGGTGTATCTGCTGCAACTGCTAATCGAATATTGGCAAAATTGGTCAGTCAAAGCAAATTGGTCAAATGCTTTGAGGGTGGGCACTGGGCATATCAGTTATATAGAGAAGATATATTATGAAAATGGTATTGCCCATGGATCTTTAAAGGCTATTGTATATTCTTATGCATTTGATATGGCATTAAAAGTTGGACTGGATATTATGAGTTAACGCTGCACTTGACTTTGACGCTGGTGTGGACAATGGCGAGTTGGCTTAGGTGTATGATTTTATATTTAGTCGGCATTGGCTTTTGATAATTCTGCGCCTGCGCCCGTCTATATCAATTGGCTTTGAAGATTATAGTGTCAGTATGCCGGACTTATGCGCATTGTCTTTATACCTTCTAAGTTGCCATTTCAGAACTCATCTGTAGTGAGAACGTACTTGGGGTATCTATCGTGTATTTTAAAAAGCCCTCTGTATTCGCGTTTTTCTATTTTCTCTGTCCCTATGTTTTGGTGACCTGAATGTAGGTTTTTCATTTTGCCTTATCGCTTTCCCATCCTTGTATTTCAGACAAATAAGAAGTAGCCTCTGAGGCGGAGCTCAAGGTTCTCTAAGCTTGATGCTATGCTGTTAAGTTTATATTCCAAATACGCTGCACCTTGGTGATCTATTTGCAATATAGAACTTCCTTTGTGTTTCAAGAGTCTTCTTACCATCAGATCATAGTGGAATCTGCGGTGGATTAGATAAACGCTCTCAAGCTTTCCAAGTAACTATAAATAGTTTCATTGTTGATTTTTCGGTTTTCGGATTTTATGTAGTTCGAAATGGAATTTGGCGAGAAGTTTTTTCAGACATTGTCAAAGGTATACTTTACGACTTTCTCCCATACCTTGATCTCCTGAATCTCATCTGGAAATAGATATGTCTTCTGATCAGGCGATAGCTTTGATTTCAAATCATCAAACATCTCTTTGGCGCTTATTTCGTTATATTCAATCGAGTCGTAGCGGCACCTGCAATGATTGTAACGCCGTAGTCCTTTGAGAGCTTTTGCATGATCATCTTCAGAATTATCGATTTCTCGGATCGACATATTCCTCTCTGAATCTTCATGAATGGCATATCCTTGTAGGCCATGATTCTAACTATAATGCGATTTTCTATAAATCAAAGAGTTCATATCTATTATGATTTAAACCTTAAAACTCTAATTAATAGAGACCTAATAGAAACACGATAAATGTTTATCCTCTTCGTTGTTTTGTTTCTTTTGAGATAAAACAAATTGAAAATTCCAATTATTTTATATCTCCATCTCTCTCCTTCCATATGGCGCCCTCTGCCTATGCATGAAGGCGGAAGAGGAGGAGAAGGGAATGTTAGTCAGCTGCTGAGACGGTAAGCGTTATGGCGCTGATCTCGAATACTCCGGTGTTGGCGCTGTATGTGCCAGTGATAGACGCAGCGGAAAGGGTCTGATTGTCTCCTACCGTGATTGATCCAGCCCATGAGAGTGCTACTCCAGATGCGATATCGGCTGTTGAGACAGTCAGATCCGTGATTCCGGAGATCGATCCCGTTATCGAGTCTCCGCCCTTGAGATTGAGCACAAGCGATCCGATTGGGCTTACCAGGCTGTTGCTGGAGTTGACCTTGATTCCTGAGAGCGGAAGATCTATGGAGAGGGTGTCTCCCTCATCAAGCGTGAGATTGGCAGCGGTTACCGCGATTCCGGTCTTTAGCCCAGAGAGCGATATGGTGCTAGTGGTGCCCTCCTGTGTCAGGGCAACGGCTGCTGTCGCTTCGTTGCTTGATGTGAAAGCCTCTGTCTTTCTCGTTATTGCGGCTCCAGACCAGTAGGCCGCTCCGGTTGTGAGCTTCGCATTCACAAGGTAGTACGTGCCGACGCTCAGGTAGTCGACTACCGGAAGAGCAGGAGCCTGGCTTGCCTGGAGAGCGACTCCCTCGAGGCTGATCGGAGTCGAGGTCGCCCCTGCTACGGGATTTCCGTTTGCGTCTGTCTCGATGTAGCTGAGCTCGAGATACTGAGACGCATTTGTCGGCCAGCTGCTCCCAAGTCCGGAGAGTGTCACTTTCATTCTTGCGACCTGGGCGGCAAATGAGGATGCCGCTGCAGAAGTTCCCTTATTTACTGTCGCGCCTGTGAATGTCGGGCCTTTTGCTGCTGACTGCGTTGCCAGATACTCGACCTCGTGGTCGCCTGACTTGTATGTCGCGGTCACGTTGACGGTATAATCGGCTGCCTCTGATGCTGCCGGGATGACAGATGCGGTATTGAATTTCTGGTCTGTCGCTAGCGATGAAGGCGCAACCGTTCCGCTGTCTACTGTGTCTCCATTTTTGTCGAGGACTGCGTAGGATACCGATGATGCCTGAGAGACGATCACGGCCTGAGGGGCCTCTTTCATCGATGCTGCCTGATATGGCTGGATCTGAGCTGGCACGCCTACTTCGATGTATGAGAGCGGTACGAGAGAGACTGTCGCAGTCGCAGTCGGGCTTGCCGGGTTGAGAGTGACTTCAGATTCAGATGCGCCGGCGTATGACTGGGTTCCCACTGCGAATGAGTCGACCTTGACTGTGTATGAGCCAGTCAGTCCGAGAAGGTCCATCGCTTCCTTTGCGGGTATTGATATGACTGCCTTTGCAGGGGTGTCCTCAGTTGCGGCGGTGACTTTTACCGCTGATCCCGAGGCGCTGTATGCGATGGGATCGCCATCTTCGCTTTCAAATGAGAGCGAGTATGAATTCGGGAGCACCAGCGTGGTGTTTGCAGTAGGGGCATTCACTGTGATGGCGAGTCCGGGCACTGGATTGAATGCGGTGGCGCCAATGCTGCATGTGGCCTCTGTGAATCCCGGATTAAGCTGCGCTGATGCGAACTGTATGATTCCCTGGTCGTCGGTGAATGATACGGTAACGACTGCATTGGCTCCGAATCCGCCCTCCGGGGTCGGGATTCCGGTTGCTGTAAGGAATGCCGCGGTGTCTCCGTCCTTGGCCGTATACGCTACGCTCTTCGGGGATACTGCCGCCGTCTCGGTGTTGACGGCTACGCTGAATGCCGATCCGGATGTCGGATAGTCGACTCTGTTGGGGAGCGTTATCTTCACCGTGAGGCCTGATCCTCCCGATGGCGCTGAGCCCCTGTCATCGCATGAGGCGAGCAAAAGCGCCAGGATGAGGATTGGGGCTCTGTTTATTCATTTTATTTCATTGGTTGATGAATTTGCTTGTTGTCTCAATTCAATCGATTTCTAATATCCCCATCTCTCTCCTTCCATATGGCGCCCTCTGCCTATGCATAATGGCGGAAGAGGGGGAGAAGTGAATATTAGTCAGCAGTGTTTATGGTTACAGTAACCTTTGTTACATTCCATTCTGCACCGCTTCCTGAGCCAGTGAGCACGACAGATGCGATAGTAGCAGAATCAAGTCCGCTGAGCTGAGCAGGGCTTATTGTGCCTTGGCTAAATGTGACTGTGCCGTCTACATTCTCCTGTCCCTTTGCAAGTGTCAGAGTTCCTGTTACAGAAACCTGCTTTGCAGCTGTAATCTGAATCTTGAGATTATCTACGGACTCTACGTTGGTTGTGCTTGCAAGATTCGCAGTTGCTAGGGTTATTGAGCCAGAACTAAGAGCCTCAAGAGTGTCTTTTCCCGTGCCGCTGCCTTCCAATGTGACTTCTGTGTCACTGAGATTCACGGTCACCTGCTGAGGCTCTGGGTCGCCTGCGTCGGCTGCAGAGAATGAGAAGCCGGAGACTATGAAGTTATGATTTTGGCTAAGGATGAATCCGTTTATCTTAATTCTGGCGTAAGTGATTTCAAACTATTTATATCCAAACACCTCTTACAATCTGAAAATTACTGTAACTGGTTTAAATATTCCTTATTAGTCTATTGCAATCGGGGTATTTTTATATTTAACTAAAAGGCTATTTTCCCTTAATTGAATTAAGGAAAAATATACAAATATTTAGGGCAAACAATAGTCTTCTACTACCCTAGTTTCAAATAACAAAAATAAATTTCTGAAATTCTTAATCTAATTGCCGCAATTTACAAAGAGGCATATAAGAAAGAACTCTATCTGAAGCAGCATCTAAGGGATTCTCCTTCTGTCAATGTCGCAGAAGCGAAAGAGCCAAATCCAGAAGCAGTATCTGCCTCTATCGCTCTCAAGGGATCGAGCTCGTCCGGAACGCCCGAGCCAGAGGAGTCGACAGTATCCGCAACCGTTACAAAGTCAACTGTGACAATCTCTACAGCCTTCACAGACATCTCAGGCTCAGTCTCATCAGCTGATCTTTCCATTGAGAATCCAGAAGGCGTCAATGGAGAGCTCTCTGCAGCATTGGATAGCAGCGGAAAGACGACAATAGAGATCACGGGAACCACTCTCAGTGCAGCCAGCGAAGAAGCATTCAATGGCACATATACCCTCACTGGAACAATCACTCTTGACACTAATGCGGTATATGAAGTCTCGCTTGATCTCACTGGCGCATTCGCAGAGGGAG